>JAFNGF010000018.1 GCA_017885385.1 Planctomycetota bacterium | reverse complement strand
CCCATTACTTCATCCATACCCGGAATAGGCAAGGCAAGAACAGAGTTGATGTCATCTGCGTCCAAGCTGGTGCCGGTGTCTAAAATTTTTTTTATTTGTTCGTCATGTTCGCTCTTAAATCTCGCCAGAGCTTTTTCTGCGTTGATTTCAAGAGCGCTTAAGTTCGCTACTCCTTTTACTTCTGTAACCTGGCCGCCGATCTTCTGGCCCAAACTGTCACTAAGTGAATGGGCGGNNGTCGGCTGAAACAAGCACGGTCTTGAAACCCCTGTTTAACGCAGGGGCAGCCAGATAAAGGGCTGTGCCGCATGCACAGGTTGTTTTTCCTACGCCGCCTTTTCCGCCAAATAGAATTAATTTTAGCGAAGGCTCTTTCAGCCCTTTCAAGGCCATTTACTTTTTCACCTTGATTTCCAGGATGCCGTTGTTATAAGAAGAAGTCATCGTTTCGGCTTTTACCTTTGCCGGCAGCAATATCTCCTTATGATATTTCCTGTCCCCTGTCTGTGCAGATATGTCCAGGATATCCTCTTTGATTTCCAGTTTTATGTCTTGCTGCCTTACACCCGGCATTTCCGCGTAGATTCGAATTTCTTTTTCTTCGTCAAAAACATCTGTTAGCGGCTCTCTTACTTGCTCAACTACAGGTCCTTCAGGAGTCTTTTTGAAGTTTCCGAATGACTCGATTACAGGCTCGCCTCCAACCGCTGTTTTCACAGAGAACCCGAAGACACCCTTCATACCTTTCTTGAGGTTGCTTAAGTCTATCTCGCCTTCTTTATTGATTTCACCGCCTGCTTCTTTTAACTTGGCAGCCAAGTCAATCAAGTTTCCGATGCCGTTCAATAGTCCCCCAAGCCCGAGGCTCAACTTTCCTATACCAAAGTCGATATCCGAACCTTCATTTTCTTTATCTCTTTTCTTTTTGTCTTTGGCCATTTTGGGTCCCTTTAATCCCCATTCGCTAATTAATAGTCTATAGCTACTTTCTTAAACGATCCCGCCGGTTGACTCTTACAGACTTTGATGGGTTGCTGTTGGTCAACTTCTGCCTGCAATTTTTCAATTCGAGCGGAAGTAGAGTCCAATTGTTTTTTCAAGGCGTTTTTTCTCTTATCAAGCGCAAAGATTTCCCTTTCGAGCCTGTCCTTTTCGTTTCGAAGCACATATAATTCCAGGTAAGGCGACCTTTGAACCTTTGGGATGGACCGGACGCCTATAGAATGTGCGCTTTTGATATGAGCAACGCCGGCAATTTGTGATAGCCGCTTCATTTATGAGGACCTCCATATCTTTCCGGTATCAGTCAATCTAACCGTTAACTGTACTCTTCGACTAACTCCTTAACGATTTCTTTTACCCTGTTCTGATTCGTTTTCGAACCAACCCGGCTGGTTTCAGAGGCAAGTACGTCCTGGCACATTTGCATGAACACACCGTCCGCCGTGGAAGGGGTCAGATTTTGGGTCTTAAGAGTTTTTGCAATCATAATGCAGCCGCGCACGGTTGGTGCAAACTCGCACTTGCCGGATTCTCTTAGGTCTCTGACAATATTGACTATTTTCTCAACGTGCGGTTTAGACAGTTGGGATTTTGCCTGGGTGACAGCTACTTCGGTATCGTAGTCAAAGTGGTCTAAGTCTATGGTCACCATTCTATCTCTCAGCGCATCCTGGCTCCTGTGGACGCCGGCATATTCCTCCGGGTTGGAGGTAAAAATGGCCGTAAAATCCTGGTCAACCTTCAAATATGGTCCGTCACCATCTCGTGCCGCGGGCAAATCCATCATTTTCTCCTGCAGGATGGAAAGGAGAATATTATTTGCCTCTGGCCGGGAACGGGTAAATTCGTCGTATATCAACGTAAACCCATATTTACAGGCGACCGTTAAGCGGTTATCAACCCAACGCTTCATCATGTCTTCTTCGGTCTTTAGAACTCTGGAGACAAAGCGGTCCACGACCTTTCTAATCCTGTAGCCATATTCACCGCCTACAAGATCGGATGTTGTGAACTCCTCATCGCCGTGAATAATTACAACCGGCCTTCCAACCTTGCTGGCCACATGCATAGCCAGTGTCGTTTTGCCGCAGCCTGAAGGCCCTCTGAAATGGACGGGAAAGCCGGCCTTGATATAAGAGAGAGCCCTGCTTGTGATATCCTTAATGTACTTTGTTTCCACAAAGTCCGGCAGAGGAGTCGGTTCCAATACTGTGGTCATCTCGTCAATCATTTTGCGGCACCTCCTTGCTTGCTTTTGGTGCACCGTTCATAACCGCTCTGGTTAATAAGCAGCACGGACTGTTTCCCTGCTGCCTCTGCTGTCTTTTACAGCTTTCTTGCGGCTTTTGCCCCCGGTGATTTCTGGCCCGACTTTGGTTTCCTTGCCCTTAGCTTCAAACTTAGGTGCAACGAAACCTGCTTTTCTTGCCTTGACTAATCTGGTGCTCATATCCTTCCAGGCCTTTCTTGCCTGGGCCATATCGGAACTAAACTCACCGATGAACTTGTCAGCGTCACCCAGGATTTTTTCAACCTGTGTCTGAATATCTCTTATTTCTTTGGCCAGCCTGTCCTTGGTTTCCTTTGACATCTCGCTGCGATGCCTTTCGAAGCCGCTCAGCATGGAACGCACATCGCCGGTAAGGTCATTGACAAAAGCTGCTAATTCCTTTGCCTGTTCCCTGCTCATCTGCTTGTTGGTTTTATGAAACTCGGCGATCATCTGTTGCGCCTTCTTCAGCAAATTGTCCACATTCTTCGATAGCCCATTTGTAAAACTGGCCAAATCCTTGGCTTGTTCGGCAGCCATTTTCTTCCTATCTGCAGCGAAGCCTTTTAAGGTTCTATGGGTGTCAGCAACCAACTCTCCCACTGCCTTTAGCCGAACATCGCTGGAAATCATGATGTTCTCTGTAAGTCTCTTCATATCCTCAGCAATTGCCATTTTGGATCTCCTTTAACAGTTTTTTCAGACTTTTTGAAAAACGGTTGAACCTACATCATTACGCTTTGTTACTTCCGGATTTCTTTGGCAAACACGTATCCTTGCTTTCTTGTACTCACTGACATCGGTTATAGTGCCGTCGATCTGGGTCATCTGGCCCTGGTCGTCAAAAACAGCCTCACCCCGGTCGATAACGTAACGCAGCGAACCATCCTTATGAATTAGGCGATACCCTATTTCAAAAGGCATCCCACGGTTTTTGCACTGGGCAAATACCGCGAAAACTCTATCACGATCGGCAGGATAGACCATGTTCATCCAAAGCTGCTGGTCTGCCAGAATCTGGTCAGCGATGTATCCGGTTAGCTCCTCAATCCTTCTACTGAAACAAATAACCTGTGGCTGCTCCGAAGGCGGGGCCGAATAAGGAACTTCGCAAACCGCTTCAATCAGGCAATTAAGCTCTTCCTCGAACAGGCTCATGTCATCTTGGTCTTTCTTATCCAGCATCTGACTTGCACTCCTGCCATCTGTTTTGGCGATCCATCTGCCTCGAACCAATATCTGACAAACCTACACCTAACGCGCAGGAAATTCGCTTCGCATAAAAGGCTTGCCAACATGCTTAAGAACGCTACGGACAGACCTGGCGAAGCGACTTTTCAAACCTTTGCCGGTCCCATCGAGAGCTTCATCAAACTCTTGCAGCCTTTTCTTAGTGTAGGCTTCCACCTCTTGGAGTTTCTTGTCAAATTCGGCCTCAAAAGTCCGGTTATCAATACTTTGAAAATGGTTCGGCAACGACCGCATATTCTCTATCAGGTTCCTAACAAAACTGACGAAATCTCTTATATTTTTTATCTCACCATCACTCATGGGCTCATGTTCTCTTTGCTTACGCTCTGTCTGAAACCAGAACCTTGTGAGCATATCACCTACCCCGGTTGTCACACTCTTAGAAAACTTATTCAACCTCTCGTTCTGCGGGCCAGCTATGTCTTCTTCATACGGAGCAAACTCGTGCAGTGCTTTCTGAGTATTAGTCATCAAGATGCTCATCACAGCGGCCTGCATCTGCGAAAAGCTTATGATCCTACCTATGACATCTATCATACTGCCCCATACTCCCCCTAAGTTTTCACTGGCCGGCTGGATCGGCTGTGCGCTGCTTGTACCCTTTCCTTTCTGAAATCACTGAGCATGCTCAGCACCTGTCCCTTTCTCTCTTTCTGGCGAGCTATTCGGCTGTCCCGCTGCTGCCGGAATTTTCCAAGCATTACCTTAAAGTCTTCCACCCTGAGGTTTCTTCCCTTGTTCAAAAGATTCTGGAGCGTTTTTGTCATTTCCTGCTGCTGTCTTTGGAACTCTTTCAGCTTGAAAATAACCTCTTGCTTTCTTTTTTCCTGGGTGGCAAGAATTGATCTAATCACAGTCTGGCATTCTTTAGCCCGCTGAGATTCGCCGGTGGTCAGCGCTTCGCGAAAGTTTCTTAGGTTTTCTCTCAACTGGCGGGCAAGGCTTATTTGTTCGTTAAGATAGTTTTTTGATAAATCCCTTACTTCTTGTTCCTGTCGGTCCTGCTGAGAAGAAATAGCGCTCATCATATTGTTAAAATCTTTCCTGCGTAGAGAGCCGGTTTTGGCAAGGTTTTCTCTGAGCTGATCATTTATTCCTTCTCGCTCTTGTGTCGTATCAAACACGAGATCCTGAAAGTCCCTAAAGAGCCGCTGGGTAGTCTCGAGGAAGGCTTCGATCCCCTGTATGCCGATCTCGTAAGAAGAAGCAATTTTGTCAACAATACTGTCTGCGTTTACAGTTGCGAGCATCGCTATAATTCCATTTTCTGATGTTGAAAAGGCTTGCTTGGCGAACCATGCTTTTTTTGCCTTTCCGATGGCGCTATAAGGATGGCTCGACAAGAAACCTATACCGAGAATAAGCCCCCATTAAGGATGGTTACGGCTCAGCTAAAGGACCGACCTCTACGCTGCCGTCGCAGTCAGACCTATGGCCTCAGCGTACTTGAGATAGGTCTCAACCGATGCAACCACCACTCTGGCCTCGATAGCGAGTATTTCAATACCCACTAAGGAGAATCTGACCCAGGCATCCACTACGACGCCTTTGTCCAGTATTCGGTCAATAACCTCGACCAGACTGGACGAACCGATTGCTTTTTCTACTGCCATTTTCGTTCTCCTTTCATTCTTTTTCAAAAGCCCATAAACTGTCTAGAAACGCACATTACACAGGTATACCTGATGATAGCTCTAACTGCTCAAAGCTGACAGTTTGGCTCAACAATGCTAAAACCGTTTTGGAGCTGCGACGCCAATGAGCCGGCAGCTTTCGCTCTCGTCACGGAAGCAGAGAGTGGTAGCAAAGCGTTTGTAATCTAAGCCGACCTTCTAATGCTAAAAATTCACCTACTGAACGGCTTATTGGCGCAGTGAAACGTAAGTCACTACTTTCGCCCCCAATCTGTGGAGTATTATCGGTGAATCCATTGTAGACCTTTAATCTTTACTAACATTAGTAACAAGTTTCTCCGTCACCGTGACAAGGTCTAAGGCCTTTACTCTCCTGTTTATATTCGCCCTGAGTTCTGTTTCAAACGGGTTTAGGTGCACTGAACCCTCATATCAGTGCTGAAAATGTTGTTTGATGTAGCTGGACCAGTAGACTCGGACATTGGCAACCAGAATACAGACGTGACCGCTAATTTAGCGCCATCCAGACGGTGTGTTCAAACAGCCCTAAAAGCTCGATCAATTGGTGGACCGCATCAGGCGCTGGGTTATAGCACCCCGGCGGAGGTCTACGGCGCGGAGGTGAGACGCGGCGGATCGCTCGCTTCGCTCCGCTGCGCCAGGGGCTTCGCTCCCGCCGCGTGTACCTTGGTGACGGATCCACCTAAGAAATTTCTGACTTTGGTCCAGACAATGGGGAGAGGTTCAAATCTATCCCGGTTCGACCAACGCAGGATGGATCAATCGGCAAATCTGTGTCCTCCCAGTTTCGGATAGGAGACTTTCCAACAAGACTTCCGTGTGCGACCCCTATATGAATGCCATCCACTTCGCGAACAATAGGAATTGTTCCAGTGAGATCGTGCGTGGCGGACTTTGAGAAAACCGTACAGGGATAAAGGGTCGCGCCGCTGACCTCAACAGAGTCGCTTGTACGAAGGATTGTAAGGTGATTTACCTGTTGAAATATTGCTCTGTTGTAAACGCAATCTGCCCCCAGAATATCATGGTTTCCTGGGAGGAGATAAAGTGGCATGTCAGGATACTGATTGAATATGGCTATAACTTTCTTAACCTCCTCTTGACTGACCATGTTATGCTCGAAAATATCGCCACACAAGAGCACAAAGTCAGCGTTCTGATCTTGAGCCGCTTTCAAAACATTACGGATAGATCCGATTCGGGTTTCCCGCACAATAGGACCGGCTTCTCCCAGACCTCCACCCTTCATTCCAATCTGCCAGTCTGAGGTTCGAACAAATCGCGTCATTTTACATGTCCCTGTTCACGACCCTATTTTTTTGCCTAAGCTATGTACGAGAAGCGGGGATAGGTGTTTCCTACCCATTTCATGGTAGCTAATATTCCCGCTCTCGTCAAAACAAAACCGGTCTATCTTCAAGGGTTCGCAATCCAACGAGCTCTTGCACCAACTCGCAGAACTGGCCACGCCCGCCATAGGATCGCACTCTCCTACTCGACAAATGTCCCCACTATTGTATTATGACCTTTCTCTCTTGGCGAAATCTATTGGACCGGTCCTGCCAGCCTATTCAAGCCAGTGCGCGCACACGAATGCGGCCCGAAAATAGGCCTTCCCTAGACTTGCCTGATTCTTGGCCAGTTGTCATAAGTGGTTGTCACCACTAATTTACCGTCAGTTTCCATAGAACTTGGAAAAGCTGACATTCGAACTATTTGGTAAAGAGTCGCGAGTTTGAGCCGATGACGCTCCCAACAAAAAAGGCTGACAGTGTTTCTGACTGCCAGCCCTTTGCCTTTCAATCCTACAGAGGTGTTGCTGCTACGGCTTCACCGCAAAGTCGTAGATGCGGACGTAATTGATCAGGCCGAAAAACAAACTTTCTGGGTTGCGATTTTTGCCATTGTCAGTTATCGCTCGTTTGGGGCCCATTCTATTGGCCCCAGAGCCAGTTCTCGGCCAACTCTTTTAGGTCGTTAAAGTCAACCTTGCCGTCGTTGGTCAAATCCGTCCCGTCACCGTCCTCCGTGCTGATCGTGTAATCCCTTGCGGGCCTAAGATTGACCACCTTGCTGAGCTATCTCACGCCGGCCCGTCTAGCGCAGCCAATGTTCTGCAAAGATAAGCAGGTCTTTGAAGTTGACCATTCGATCCTCATTGATCTCGGTAATGGGCATTACCGGCGCCTGCCATATCTTCTTGAGCCGCCTATAGCACCTACCGGTCATACACCTTATCCTCACCAGGGGGATACGATGTTCCCTTCCCATTCCAGGGCAAATTCTATTTTTGCTTTACGTAGGGCACAAGCTATGGGAAAATCCGCCGTCATAGATACTGAAAAACATGGGAGCTTGCAGATTGTACTATTTTGGGGTGGACGCAATGAAACAGGCGACTCTGAATTTTATCGTTGACTTGATTGGTTTTTGCAATTTGCTGGGCCTGGCTATTACCGGCTGTATCATGAAGTGGATTTTGCCGCCCGGCAGCGCAGGCCAGGGTCGCGGCTTTCGCGGAGGCCGAGGAGCCACCGAGATAAAATACCTCTGGTCAATGACACGCCACGAATGGGGCGCCATTCATTTTTATCTGGCAGTTCTGTTTGTCAGCCTAATGATCGCGCACGTCGTCCTGCACTGGACCTGGATAAAGTGCTGCTTCAAATCGCTCTTGGGTTTTTCGCGAAAGGCAAGTTGAGTCAGGTATGCGTATGGCCGTAGCCGGACGGCGGCGGCTAAACAATGACTGAACCCAAATCAGCACTTACTCCTCGATGTCACCAGGATTATTTCAGCTCGACGGACCAGTAGGCGTGGTCGAGGAACTGCTGCCAACTACGGTAGCGTTCCTGACCCAGGTGGAGGTGGATAAGAGGATTGTGCCTGGGCTTGATGGGCTTTCGGACGAGC
>JAFNGF010000017.1:3597-12759 GCA_017885385.1 Planctomycetota bacterium | reverse complement strand
GGGCGTGAAGGATGGGTTTGCTGCCAAGTCAGTGCAAGAGTTGACAATGGTAATGATTAATCCTTCGAAACGGTTCTCAGACTTCGGGCGGGATTCACTACTGATTTTTTTCTCAGGTATCGTTATTTTTACCGCGGCCCGTAACAGAGGATTTATTTCCTCTGAGACCCGTTTTGCGCTTTTTGCCCAGGAGATGTTGCGAAACGGCCCCAGTTTTTTCCCCACCACATACGGCACGCCTTATCCTGATTACCCGGCAACGTCAACTTTCATCATTTATCTGATTTCCTTGCCTTTCGGAAAGGTGACACCGTTTACCGCCACATTGCCTACGGCCATTGCTTCGGCCTTAGTTCTTGTCGTCACATACCGAATCGGCGCAACACAATCACGGAAGTGGGGATGGAGTGCCGTACTATTCGCATTATCTACATACCTGTTTTTCAGCGAGTCACGCAGTATTTCTTTGGATCAATACAACAGCCTGGCAACGGCTCTGTGTTTCTACCTGGCCTATTCAGCAACTATCTACGGGAGAGGAAAACGTCTGTGGTTTATCCCGCTGATACTTGTGGCGAGTTTCTCTTTCCGTGGCCTCGTTGGCTTGATTATTCCCGCAGGTGTCGTTTGCACCTATTACGTATGNNGTATGCAGTGCGGCAATGTTAGTTGCCGCACATTTGCAGGGTGGAGAGACTTTTGTCAGAAGGGTAGTTGACGCACAGGCAGCGGGACGCATGGTTGAAAGCAGAGTAAGCCATTTTTATTATTGCTACGGCGGTCTATCCGGCTGCGCCGTATCTTATCCACTGGCTGTTCTCGTTGTCATTGCTGGTTCCAGACGTATCTTGAGAAGGGAAGACAGGGATTACGAGTTTATCGGTTATATGGTTGGCTGGGTTCTGATTGTATTAATAGCCATGTCAGTTCCGGCAGCCAAAAAGATGCGGTATATTTTGCCTATCATCCCCCCACTTTCGCTGGTCGCCGCCTATTTGTTGGTCGACTCCTCACCAAAAGGAATTCTGTTTGCGACAAGGAAGACCTTTCTTGCCATTTGCACTTTCCTACCCTTGCTGGGGACCATCGTGACAGCGGGTATTCTTTCTTTCGGCAGGTACTTCGGCCTTGCTGTCGATGTTCATTTTCTAACCGCGCTGGCATTGTTGATCGGTTTGACCATAATTGCCGGAACTTTGAAGAAAAGATTAAGAGGCTATCCGAACCAGGATATGGCCACTGCAGTTGTTGGAGTCACAGCATTTATTATTGTAAGCATAGGCGTCGCCCAGCCCATTAACGCAACTCTGGAGTGTACCAGGCCATTTGTGGAAAAAGTGAAATTGCTGCAAAAAGAGCAGCCGGGGGATCTCATTTTCTACCAAATAGGTCCTGACGCAGAAGACATTAAACTCATGGTGAACTATGACAAGCCGATTATGCCCATTTTCATCAGATCTCCAGACGAGCTTCTTAAGTGTCGGAAAAACTCGTACTTCATAGCCAAGAAGCAAAGCTTTGATAATCTGCCGGAAGACGTGAAAAAACAAATCCAACTGCGTTTCGAGGGCAGAATCGGCCATAGGAATTGTGTGGTGTTTACTCTGCACGAATCCGGGGAAAACATCGGTGTTCGGACGAATTCCCCAGTTGAAACGATTGGTTTGGCGTCGACTGGGTAGGAACTTAATCAATGAGACGATCTTCTGTTATCATTATAGCCTTATTTTTCCTGCTATACGTTGTTCCACTTGGCGTGCGCCCGATGGTTATCCCCGACGAATTCCGATACGCTGAAATCCCAAGAGAAATGCTGGAAACAGGAGATTGGGTCGTCCCGCATCTCGATGGTCTGCGATATTTCGAGAAACCCGTGCTTGGTTACTGGCTCAACGCCATAGCCATTGCCGTGTTTGGCGAAAATGCGTTTGCCATACGTTTCTTCTCGGCTGTAGCCGCCGGCATCTCTGCGCTTTTTGTGTTCTTTCTTGCGCGAAGGTACGCTGGCGGATGTTTTGCGGGTGTTTTCGCTGCGGCAGTGTTCCTGACCTGTTTGGAAGTTTTCGCCGTTGGCACCTTCAGCACTCTCGACAGTATGTTTTGCATGTTCTTGACGGCGGCGATGACACTATTTTTTTTCGCCTATATGGAGAACCGGCCCCGGAAAGAGGCATGCCTGCTCGTGCTTTCCGGCATCTCCTGCGGTCTTGCGTTTCTCACGAAGGGTTTTCTTGCCTTTGCAGTACCCGCCGTGACCATAATACCATTCTTGATCTGGCAGCGCCGAGCAAAGGAGATATTCAGGATTCTGTGGGTACCTGTTGTAACGGCGGCTCTGGTAGCACTGCCATGGTGCCTGATGATTTACGTCCGAGAGAATGACTTCTGGCACTACTTTCTTTGGACCGAACATATCCAGCGGCTCATATCGCCCAAAGGTGGACAGCACCCTGAGCCATTCTGGTTTTTCATTCCCTGCATCTTAATTGGCGCACTTCCCTGGACAGCCCTGCTGCCCCCTGTGATTTCTGGCCTGAGAAACACACATTTGGGTTCCCGTGGAGCGGGGTCCCTCAAAGACCCTCTCATCCGGTTCGCCGCATGCTGGCTTCTGTTCCCGTTCCTGTTATTCTCAGCTTCACGAGGCAAACTCGGTACCTATATCCTACCGTGCTTTCCGCCTCTTGCCGTTCTCGTGAGTACGGGTCTGCTGAAGTATTTTGCGGCCGGAAAGAAGAAGGCATTCACGGTCGCCGTGCATATCCTATTGGTGATAGTAGCAGCACTTGTGATTTTTCTAATTCTGAGCCAGACAATGTCTGCTGCCTTGCGACTCTATGAGCAACGAGAAACGTGGAAAGTAGTGCTTGTGACTACCGCTTTTCTGACATACGCCCTGTTTCTGCTTTGTGCCAGCAGGGCCGCGAATTTTCGAAAGAAGCTGGCGTATTTTGCCATCGGCCCCACAGTCTTCATGTTCTGTGCGCAGTTTGTCATGCCCAACCAGTTTAAAGATGGAAAGGCGCCGGGCGAGTTTCTACGGCAGAACTGGCACAGAGTCCGTCCTGATACAACGCTTGTTTCCGACAACTACCTGGCATCCGCAGTCTGCTGGTCTTACAAGCGCAGGGACGTTTTCCTTCTTGGCAGGGGCGGTGAGCTTGCGTACGGACTGGGATACGACGACTCGAAACAACGCCTGCTTGATATCGAGCGGCTGCGAGAATTGATCACGAAAGGCTCAGGCAAAGAATGTATTACTCTCATCATCCGTATGAAATTATACGCGGAATACGCTGGACTGCTCCCGAAGCCGGTTTTTGAGGATGTCGGCCACGGTTTCGTATTCGCTGAGCTTGCCCCCCCGATTGCCGCGGAAAAGTTGACAGAACCGAAACCCGAGGATACAAAAAGCAAAGACGGCAAAGGTTCATCGTGAAAAGAAGACAATACCTCGCGAACTCCGATCGCTGGAACACTTTGCAGGCCCGAAGATAGCGATGGTTCAGATATAATGGCAAAAGCTGTGGCATATCTATGGAACAAGAGCTGTTGGAGAAATTCAGAACTTGGTTTGATGACTATGTGACGGGCTTCTTTAGTGAAGATGAATACGTCAACTCCAACCTCAAGATGAAGCAGTTGCATAGTCGCCGAACGTGCAGCGTGACGCTCGAACTTGTTGACGAGCTTGAACTGGACGCAAATCAAAAACGAATTGCTGAGACTATAGCCCTTTTTCACGACATCGGGCGATTTGAGCAGTTCGTCAGGTATGGAACCTACAACGATGCCAGAAGCGTCAACCATTGCCAACTAGGGCTTCAGGTATTGCGGGATACGAATGTGCTAGCGCCGGTCGATAAGGCGGAAAGAAAAGTCATTGAAAAGGCAATTGAATATCATGGCCGTAAGGAGCTGCCGTCAGATTTGGACGACCAGTGCCTGCTGTTCTCAAAAGTGATACGCGACGCGGATAAGGTCGATGTACTTTACGTCATTACAGAATACCACAAGCACTACCGTGACTGCCCGGGGGATTTCATGCTGCAAACGCTATTGCTGGAATTGCCGGATGAACCCGGGTATTCACCCGAGATTGTTGATGGGCTCTTGCATGGCCGGCGGATCGACCACAAAGAGCTTCGAACAATGAATGATATGAGACTGCTGTTGATTGGATGGGTTTATGATGTGAACTTTGCAGCGACGTTGAAACAGATAAGAGAACGCGGGTTCCTTGATGTGCTCTTCGATTTCTTGCCCAAAACCTGTGATATCGAAAGGGTACGCCGGACAATATCCCGCTATGTTGATTCAAGGATAACGGCAGGCTAGAATCAATGACCGAGAAAGCCAACGGCGTGCTTTGACACGAATAAGAACGCTTGGGCAACAGAGGTCAGCAAACTCAGAGCCGACAGAACGTTCCTACTGTTCTCTTATTGAACCTCTCCCCATTGTCTAGACCAAAGTCAGAAATTTCTTAGGTGGATCCGTCACCAAGGTACACGCGGCGGGAGCGAGCGGAGCGAAGCCCCTGGCGCAGCGGAGCGAAGCCCCCGGCGCAGCGGAGCGAAGCCCCTGGCGCAGCGGAGCGAAGCGAGCGATCCGCCGCGTCTCACCTCCGCGCCGTAGACCTCCGCCGGGGTGCTATAACCCAGCGCCTGATGCGGTCGCTCGCAATTGTAAAAAGCGAAGTATCGCCCCCAGGCCTCGCGTCGCCTCCATCACCGTCTGATAGTCCTGCAAATACACCTCTTCGACCTTGACGCTCCGCCACAGCCGTTCCACGAAGATATTGTCAAACACACGCCCCTGGCCGTCCATGCTGATCGCTACCCCAGCTTCTGTCAACGCATCGATCCAGTCCACGCAGGTGAGCTGGCTGCCCTGATCCGTATTGAAGATTTCGGGTCGGGCCAACTCTAACGCACGCTTCAAGGCCGTCACGCAGAAGTCCGCCTCCAGCGTGATCGAAACCTTCCAGGCCACCACGTACCGGCTAAACCAGTCCAGGATCGCCATCAAATACAGCCACCCCCGAACCATCCGGATGTACGTGATGTCTGCCGCCCACACCTGGTTCGGCCGCGTGATCTGCAGCCCCTTGAGAAGATACGGATAGACCCTGTGTTCAGGGCCTGCTTCAGTCAAACCCCGCTNNAGGCACACCATAGAACGGCGTCCGCGTATACTGTTCATCCATCAGCCGAATCAACTGTTCGTTGTAACTGGTATCCGCCTGACAGCGGTAGTACAGGCTGCTGCGACCCAGGCCCAGCAGCTCGCACTGACGTCGTAGCGAAATCGGCTCGTGCATCGGTTCGACCAACGCCCGTTTCTCCTCAAGCGTCAAGGCCAGATTTTTTTTCCAACCAGTCCAGTTCCACCTTCAACTGACCGATCTGCTGGTACAACCGGTCGGTCAGGGCCTGCTGCTGCCGAAAGTCTTCACGATGCCCCTGCGAGAAAATCCCCGGCAGCCCATCCAACAACTGCCTCTTCCACTTGGTGATCTGGGTGGGATGAACCCCAAACTCACTGGCCAGCTCGGCCATCGTCTGGTCCCCCTTGAGCGCCGCCAAGGCCACCTTCGCCTTGAACGACCCGTTGAACTTCCTGCGATTGTTCTCCATGATTCGTCTCCTGAATGCTCCTTCACTTCAGGCAACAAATCCACCTTAACCACTGGTCCAGTTTTTGGGGAGTATTATAGTAGGCTTGGTTACACCGGAAACCGACAAAGAAACAGGCCAAAAGAAAAAATACGAATATGATCCGCATTTAGACCCTCAATTAGTCTGGTCAGGTAAGGCCGAGCGCACATCCTTTGAGGTGCCCACCGTATCACTGCAAGAGGGATCAGCATCAGATGAACGCACATGGTACTGTACCCAACCTCGAAACAAGGTACTCAGCTAATTCGTCAAATCGTCTCTGGTGTTTGTTGTGAAAAGGCAACAATCTCTGATATTCTTCCACCTTTTCTCTGTCCTTTAGCTCAGTGACCTGGATGTTTTGGGGAAGCTTCTCTTTGATTTTATGAAAAGCACCAATGAAAATGATTCCCTTCTCCTTAGGCCCAAGACTTTCATCTATTCTTTCAGCAATGAAAAGGTCTCTTTTCTTCAGCAGTCTTTTTCTTGTCAGCCTGTACTTTACGAGTGCTATTATTTTCTGAACGATTGATTTTGCCTGGGTTATAGCCAGGAGCCTATTGTACTCTTGGGTAACTATCTTTAGGTCTTCTGTCTTTGCCAAAACAGATCCTCTTTCGAGCAATTTCAATAAGAGCTGGTAATTCTTACTTCCGGCTTTAGAAGTTTCCTCCACTATTTTCTTTCCTACTTGGCCATCAGCAACCATTCCATCCTGATATATTTTCATATCCTTTACATCTATGGAGTCAAAATAGTTGGATATGGCGTCCCAGAATCCTTCAACTGTATTGCGGTGTTTGGTCCAAATCTCTTCTCCCAAGGCGGCAACAGCTCTTTTGGTTACATCTTTTGCCATGGAACCTAGGTCGGCACTGGTGTGGATAATAGGAACGTAAATCAGTGTCCTCATATGTTGTTTTCCTCAGGTTGCATTCACTTCTGTGCGTTCTAATCGCCTTTTGAGTTCCTCGTTGCGGCCTATTTTTTTCCTCAGCTCCCTATTTTCCTGTTCAATGTCCACTTTCTTTACCTTTGAAGACAAGTAAGAGTCCTCTTGCCACCAATTTATCCCCATCTCCATCGCCTTATCCACCGATGCAACCAATAATCTTATTTTGATAGTGAGAAGATCGATATCAGCGATTTGAATCTTAATATCCCCTGCGATAACAATGCCTTTATCCAAGACCCTCTCTAGGATATCGGCAAGATTAGTGGCCTCAGTGGCGTGCATCATCCTTTGCTCTGCCATCGTGCACCCCGATTCTTATTCTGCCAGCTTTTTGGCTTTGACAATCAGCTTAGCTGCTTTGCTGCGCAAAGTCGCAATGAAATGACAGTTCTTGCAATCTAAACTGTTCTCATCATAATCCGAACAGGAAAGCAGGACATCTACTTCTTTTTGCAGTTCCGCAGCAAATACCGCTTTTTCTTCCACGCCTTCGGCTCTGTTAATCTTGGCGGTAATATCCTCAATAGCAGTCTGCCGATTTCGAAATACCGCACAATCTATCTTTGCTTGGTTTTCTTTCATTACATCAAGTTCCCCAAAGGGCCTAAGTCTAAATTCAACTCTTCATCTTCGATGCCAAATATAGCTTGAATCTCTTGTATTTTTCTTTTCACCGCCTTAAGACTTAGTCCCAATTTTTGAACTTCCGCGGGAGCAAGGGTTCCTCTCTTTACTCTCCTGTAAGCCTCTTTTTCCATCAACTTTCTTATAAGCTCAACTAAGGTCAAAACTAATTTAGCTAAGCCCTGCTCTGTCTTTTTCGGATCACTGACATCGATAAGTTTGGGGATATTTTCTTCTGCTTTCTTTATCTCCCATTGCAATCTCTTTATGTACTCTATATCTTCGGGGGTAAGTTCCTTATCAGGGTTACTAAAACTCTTACCCGATACCTCCTCTGCCTTGGAGATCGATGTAAGGATAAGTCTCAAACCTAAAAAAAGAAGGTCCACATCCGCTACCCTTATTACTAAATCTCCATTGATAACCACTCCTTTTTCTATAACTTTATCCAGAGCATCTACTAACGTTACGTTCTCATTTCGATTAACGGTAGTAGTTAATAAGTCAGCCATTGCTTCAAAGGGAAGTGAAATTAAAAGCAGGCCAAGGCCCGCTGGATTCAAGGAAGACTCCTTTTGCGCACATTTGTTGTTTCAGGGATTCAATTTCCTTGTTGAATTCCTGGACCTTTTCTTCACAAACCAGATATGCTGAATTTAGAACCATAGATTCGCTTTTGCCTGTTAGTTCCTTTGTCAGAACACGATTTTTCGCTGAATCTGCGGAGTGCTTTGCCAATGTTTCAAATAAGTCATTTAGAACATGACTTAGCTCCTTATCCACTTGCTCACTAATAATTTCTTTTAGTTCCTCCTCCATGAAAAAGGCCATGCCCTCCGGCAAGGAGGCTAATTCTTTCTTTTTTTCTCTTATAGCGTCATTTTTTTCGCCTGTCGTTTGCTCGAACTTACTTCTGTCTGCCAAATATACTTTTACGCTCCACTCCCGCTTGCCACGGATCTTTTCCAAAATCTCTTTGAACTTTGAATAATCTCTCGCCAAGACATTTTCTAACCCGGCCTTGTCCTTGAAAATGATGCCGAGTCTCATAGGTACCACGCTCAGGATTTTGCCGTTCTTTATCATCGCTTCTTCTATAACCTTTTCATGGGTGATGCTCTTTTGTGTAATCCAGCTGAGGTCCTCGTGAGCCTTTCTCTGAATCTGTTCGGAACCGAATTCATCCAAGGAAACCGTGCTGACTACCGCTTCCAGCTGGCGATAGGGAATGACAAAAGTCTCTCCCTTTTCATCAATGCCCTTTGCGGAAATAGCGGCAGGCCCTTCAGTTTTTTCCCTAAGACAATAAAGACATAATCCGTCCATTCTTGTTTCTCGTTTATTCTATGGCTCTATAGCAAATCATTCGGACATTACAGGGTGTTCCTGTTGACGCTCATAAGATTCAACGTCCAGGTTATCGCTTAGTCTTACCGTGTAGATATTTCTGTCCTGCACTCTGGTGGGAAGTCCAAGCGACTTTAAAAAAGAACTCTCCTCATACACCTCAGCTTGCGTATCCCAGCCACCGTCGACCTTCGTTATCCTAATTACCGTTACCTCATCTACGTTGAGGGCCTCTTTGAGAAATCCCACGACAGTTTCCCGGGCTTGTCGTATATCGGTCATCTTTACAGCTCCTTTTCCTTGGCTTTTATGACAGCGTCTAACCTTGCCAAGAGTTCCTGCTCTTTCTGGTCGTATTCCTGCTCGCCAATCTGGTCCAATTCAAATTGCAATTGCAGCGCCATAAGCTCCTCTTTTATACGTCCTTCATCGGACAATTCATGTTCGGCCATCTCGCTAAGCTTCTCACCCAGCCAGACCACGCCTTTAAGCGGCGCGAGCAATATACTATCCAGTAGAAACATAGCTAATAGTTTGCCGTGTCAATCACCAGATTAACAAAGTTAAACGGTGGCA
>JAFNGF010000017.1:0-3410 GCA_017885385.1 Planctomycetota bacterium | reverse complement strand
GGTCTCTGAATCTATCATACTCTTTTTGCAATATCCTCCTGACCTTTTCTTCGTCTTCGGCAACCGTAGCAAATCTCACCGGCAAAACCGGGTACTCGGCCATTACTTTCTCGATCGCTCTTTCATGGGCAAGGGAGTTTTCCCTTGAAAGAGTGTATTTTCTAATTGGCGCATTACTGACCACAGCGGCTATATAATTGAAACAAACCGTGTGCAATTCATCACCTCGCCCGCCAATGCCCAACGGACCGAATGTTCGGGGTTGATTTGGCTCGATTATGCAGTAAATATATTTACCTTCCCTGAGGTCCGCCCCCATTTATTTCTCCCACTCGGCTGGGTAAATAACGATATTCACAAAATTAAATACGGGCAATGGTCCCGCATACATAAACTTGATTCCGTCCTGATATTCATCACTTAGGTCATCCATAATATTGTCGAATTCCTTTTCTCTTCCCCTGTCCACCAGGAAGGCAGCGTTCATGAACATCTCGTCTCCGATGGCTCTGTTGAGCTTATATCCCAAAGATGTCCTTCTGAGCCTGTCTGCAATTTCCTCTGCCTGTCTTTCCTTTTTTTTATCCAGCTCTTTTTTAACCAGTTGTCCAAGCTGAGCTCTTGCCTGGATATTGTGAGTACCGTTTTCTATCAAGTATTGCCTTAGATTCCTTATCGCTTTGTTTTCTTCCACGATACCGTCAAAAATCGTGTCCATGTCTTTCCACATTGCCTTAACACCTAATTCCACTTTGTGGTCCATGTCCCTCAAGGCGTTTTTGAACTCTCTCCGCCTTCTATCCAGCAGACTCCTAATTTCATCAGCATTGGACGCAATAGTGCCAAATCGAACAGGAAGGACGCTATCAAACTCCCTCATTACCTCCTCGATCACCTTCTCATGGCCCACCATATTTTCTCGCGTTCCAGCAACTTCAGTCAGAGGATAGCTACTTACCACCATACTCAGATCGTCATAGCCTATAGTCAGGACTTCGTCGCCCCTACCACCAATGCCCAGAGGACCAAAGTTCCGGTCTTGCCTGGTGCCAATAATGCAGTAAATATACTTCCCTTCTTTTTCCATATCAGTCCATCGTCGTAACCAACATGGCGTCTTTTTCGAACGATTCCTCACCAAAGTGGCAACCGTTCGTCTGTCCTGTTGGGTTAGAAGCCCGGTAATAATCAAGAAGAATCTTGTAAGCCCTAGTCATATCATCAAACTTCTTTTCTATGCCGGCTGCCTGAGGATTTTTATCCGGATGACAGGCCAAGGCCACTCTGCGATGAGCTTTTTTAATCTCATTCGCGGTAATGAAATCATGCGTAAGACCTAATTTTTTCCGTGCCCAGTCAACTTCTTCGAACCGCGTTTTTTTTACCTCCAGGGTAAAGAAACTATAGGGCGGAAGTGGACCGACACATCTAAAATTCAGCTTGTTCTTGAATTTTCTATTGAGCTCATCGACTTTCTGCTCGAAGTCCCTTTGCCTGGTCTGGTCGATAAGAAAGGCTGTGTTCAGGACCATCTTGTCATCCATAAGGTCGTGAGCCTTAAAAGCCTGAGCAAGCTCGCCTAAGGTCGATTGTATCTGATCAGCATACTTTGCTCTCTTTTTGTCTAAATGTTCCTTAACTAAAACACCAACCTTCATCTGATCGTCTACTGTAACACCCTCCTGTTTCTTTAAGAGCGAGTGTTTAAGCTGCTTTACGTCCATTTCCTCGGAAATCTCACTGAGCACCGAATCAAGATCATTCCACGTCGCCGCAACATCAATCTCTATGGCATTCTTTGCTCTTTCAAAGACGTCTTTAATCGTTCTGTAGCCTTTGGCCAAAATCTCCATGATTTCTTGATTACTACTTGCAAACGTTCCAAACCTCATAGGGATAATGGTATGCTCGGCCATAACCTTTTCGATTACCTGCTGATGCCTGAGCAGATGCCTCACCAGAATATCTTTGGGCATACGACTATAGTCGATCGCCTCTGCATCGCTGACCACTGCGGATATATCCTGGAAGGAAATGCTATAGACTTTAAACCCCGCGTTAGAACACGGAGCGAAATGTTTAGCCCCGCAATTTATCGGGGGGTCTGTCCCGGTTGTTTGCAGACTCTTAGCTAGGCAAATGCTGTCGGGAGGCACAATTTGATCCAGAGCGAAGAATTGTTCTTGACCGGAATTTATTACGCCATAAACATATTTGCCCATCTCACTCATAAGAAATCCTTTTACCTGATACTTTGGGCTTGCATAAGCGCAACAGCCTGTTCAAAGTGTCGCCGCGAAATCTTGAGCTCCTGCGCGGTGCTTTTGGTTTTTTCCAAACGCTTGTATTCAATATATTCTCTTATCGCAAACATTGAGGCCTTTCGAGATATGAATTCGATATCCGAGCCTGCCATGCCATTGGTCTTGTTGGCCAAATCCTTCAAATCAACATCCTGGGCAAGAGGTTTGTCCTTAGTGTGTATCCTGAATATCTCTTCTCTGGTACTTTCATCCGGCAGCGGCAGCTCGAACAGCAGGTCAAACCTGCCGCTTCGCAGTATTGCAGGGTCCACCAAATCTAATCTATTTGTAGCAGCTAAGACTACAACTCCTTTAAGCTCCTCGATTCCGTCCATCTCGGTAAGGAATTGACTTATCACTCGCTCAGTTACGTGAGCGTCTGTAGAGCTTGAGCTCCTTCGGGGTATAAGACTGTCCACTTCGTCAAGAAACAGTATTGTTGGCGCAACCTGCTTTGCCTTTCTAAATATCTCTCTAACCCCACGTTCGGATTCTCCCACGTAACGGTTGATAAGCTGAGGCCCTTTGATCGAGATGAAGTTGACGCCGCTTTCGTTAGCCACTGCCTTAGCCAGAAGGGTTTTTCCAGTCCCGGGCTTACCGTAAAGTAATATCCCCTTAGCAGGATGGGTATTGCACGCTCTAAAAACATCGGCATATTTGAGCGGCCATTCTATCGCTTCTTTGAGTTCCTGCTTGATATGGTCCAGCCCCCCCACATCGCTCCACTTTACGTCGGGCACTTCGACAAATAGCTCTCGAATTGCAGAAGGCTCGACCTCCTTCATAGCCTCTAAGAAATTATCCATTGTTACTTCTAATCGGAGCAGAGTTTCGTAAGGGACATCCGACATCTCAAAATCAATCTTGGGCAGAATTTTTCTTAGAGCTGACATGGCTGCCTCTCTGGCCAATGCTTCTAAATCAGCTCCCACGAATCCATGTGTAATTTCCGCGAGTTTTTCCAAGCTGACGTCTTGTGCCAAAGGCATGCCGATTCGATAGAGAAATCTCTATTCCCATACCTGATAAGAACGGACGATTAGAGATATTGCAGATTCATACAAGGGGCATGCCTTTGGCACAAGACGTCAGCTTGGAAAAACT
>JAFNGF010000016.1 GCA_017885385.1 Planctomycetota bacterium | reverse complement strand
CCCAGCCTGATGTCGTTGTCTGCAAGCACCTTCGCCACTTCGCCCAGACGCCTTTTGTGCTGCTCGAAATTCTGTAGGTAAGTGAGCTCGTTGTGGCCCGGCGGAATCCAGGTCGCTATGCGTTTCACGCCCAATTGCCTCAAGTGCCTCGCCTGCTGGGGCAGCCGTGCAAGGCCTTTGGTAAATCTGTCTTCATCTCTGCCGAACTCGACGGGCAGGCCGCCGGCGCCGTATCGAACGCCTTTTTCTTTCATCATCTGCACCCATTCCCGAATTTGGGCGGCAGAGGCGCTTTCAAATTCACCTGGACTTGGGCTGATGCTGCCAAAACCATATTTCACAGCATACGCCAGCGCCTGCCGCTGGTCGGCCTTGACCCCGATATGGCCAGGAGCCAAGTTCTTATAGAATTTGACACTACTGCTTGTCTGCGACGCCTGACCGGATGAGTCTGCAAAGTAGAACGCCGCAGCCGCGGCGATCGCCGACCGGCAGAATGTACGCCTGGATACCGCCTCANNGCGCCACACAATTCATTGTCCGCCTTGTCGTAGAACCAGGTTTGCAGCCGGCCCTTGCCGGCTCTGAGGGAGACCGCGAATGTTACGGATTTATCATTCGACGCAACGGACTTCGACTCATCAAACTGGTTGATTTTCAAACGTGCTTTAGCAATAGGCAATGCCTTACCCTGGCCTGACGGCCCTTTCAAGGGCGCATCAAGAGCGGTGTCCGCCTCCACCGGCCAGCGGCTCAGAGTGAGCTCGTATTGCGCATCTCGCTCGACCAGGATATTCCAGTGCGAGTTGTTCCCTCCTTGCAGGTGTCCGAAGTTGTCTGCGTAGATCATATACCAGTCGGCGCAGGTCAGAGTCGTGGGGTTCTCTTTGTCTGCGCCGATGTGAACGTAGCAAGGCTCTTTCGCGATCGGCTCGACCTGCGTCCACCAGCGCTCGTAGTGCTCCCGCATCGCCTTGACGACGTCCGGATGCAGCTCGGCAACGTTCACCTTCTGGCCCGGATCGCCGCCAATGTCGTAGAGCTCTTCGCTCTTGACCAGCCGCCATTTTCTCCACATCACCGTCGAATTCCACTTGGGGATTTCAATGTGGTACTGCACGACAACCATCCGATCAGTTAGGGCGTTCTGAGAACCGCGCAGCAGGCCTGCAAGGCTGACGCCATCGAACCGCGCGTCGGGCGGGGCTTTCAAGCCGCTTAGGTCTATCAGCGTGGGGAGCAAGTCCTGACAAGTCGTCAGCTCGCCGATGTCTGCCGGCTCTCGCAGACCGCCGCCCGGCCAGCGAACAAAACACGGGACCCGATGGCCGCCGTCGTAGAGCGATGTCTTTGCTCCTCTCATGCCCGCGTTGAACACCTTGGTTCCTGGCGTCCCGCCGTTATCCGTCATAAAGATCAGAATTGTATTGTCGGCCAGGCCCGTCTGGTCGAGCATCGTCAGGAGCTTGCCCACGTTCTCATCGAGGTTCGCGATCATTCCGAAGAATGCCGCGGGTAGGCCGGCCTTGCGATAAGGGGCAGCATATTCCTCAGCGACAAAATGAGGGCCGTGAGGAACATTGGTCGGCAGGTAGCAGAAAAAAGGCTCCTTCTTAGCTGCGCACGCGACGATCCACTCCATAGCCAGCCGGAACCAAACATCGTTGCAGTACCCCTGGTATTTCTCGGGTTTGCCATTATGGTAGTACGTGTCGTCGAAGTAATCGTTGCCCCAATAATCAGCCGCCGAGGTAATGCCCCACGACTTATGATGTACTGCTTCCTGGAACCCACGGTACTGCGGCAAATAAGGGTAGCTGTCCCCAAGATGCCATTTACCGAAAATGCCGGTTCGATACCCGCCGGCGTTAAAGATGTCACCCATTGTCGGCACGTCCGGACGCAACATAGTCAGACCGCCGCATACGTGCCGCGCCCTGTTACGCAGTGCATCGAGACCCGACATGAGCTGTCCGCGCGTCGGTGTGCACATAGGCGCCACGTGGAAGTCGGTGAACCGGATGCTCTGCCGGTGAAGTTTATCGAGATTCGGCGTCCTGAGCACGCCATTGCCGTGGCACGAGAGGTCGCCGTAGCCTTGGTCGTCGGTCAATAACAGGATGACATTTGGTTTGTCCGGAGCCTGCCCTGAGCGAAGCCGAAGGGCCCGCTCCCGGCCTTCGCCGAGACGAGCGGTTTGCCCGAGAGTTCCCCGACAAGTCGGGGTCAGTCCGGCAGACATGGCCGCCGCTCCCGCCGCACCAAGTCCTGCTCGTTTCAGAAATGTGCGTCTATTCATTGTAGGTCATTTTATCAGTTTCTTCACGACTTGGAAGGCAAAAAAAATCCCTCTTCAGGGCCTTCGCCCTGACGAGTGGCTCTTTCTTTTGGGCGCCGAAACCGCTACAATACCCGGTGAAGTCATTTGTTGTGTCTGTCTGGTTGAAGCACCAACTCATTTGCAGCGAAAGGAGCAGACATGAAAACGACCGTTCGCTTGTTGAGCCGTGCCAGGCTCAAGCCAAGCTTGGGCCTGCCACCGAGTCTCGTTAAGGCCATTATTCTTGCCTGGGCTGTGTCGGCCCTGGCAGCTCGTCCTTCGCAGCGAGCCTACTCCGCCGACCTTCCTTCGCCCGCCGAAGCGGGCTACGCGAAGGCGGGAGCGGCTGCCCCGCTGCCAGCGCAGCTCTACACGTCTGCATGGGAGGGGCCTCGGCTGCCGGATGGCAGGCCCAAGGTCCCGGACGATATCATCCAGAGAATGAGAAACGTCTCCATCGAAGAAGCCTGGGCGGTGCTCAGGAACGAAGGCTACCACAACCAGTTCGAGGGCAGCTGGAAGATGATCCATTCTAATGCGCCCATCGTCGGGCGTGCGCTGACCGCGCAGTACATGCCCACCAGGCCGGACGTCAAGAAAATGCTCGACGATCAAGGCCGCGCCGAAGGCAGGATCGGTGCCTCGAATTCCTGGCCCATCGACATGCTGCAAAAGGGTGATGTGTACGTGGCCGACGGCTTCGGCAAGATTATCGACGGCACTCTGATCGGCGACAACCTTGGCAATTCTATCTTCGCCAAATCCGGTAACGGCGTCGTCTTCGACGGCAGTCTGCGCGATCTGGAAGGCCTGGAAGAGATTAAAGGGTTCAATGCCTTCGTACGCGGCTGGGACCCATCCTTCATACAGGAGATGATGCTGACCGGGATCAACGTGCCGATCCGGATCGGACGGGCCTTATGTCTGCCCGGAGACGTAGTCTTGGCCAAACGAGAAGGCGTAATCTTTGTTCCGGCGCATCTGGCTGAGAAGGTCGTCAAGAACGCAGAGGCAATTATCCTTCGAGACCGCTTCGGGCACCAGCGCCTTAAGGAAGGTAAGTACACGCCGGGACAGATCGACGGCAAGTGGTCTAACGAAATCAGGGAGGATTTCTTCAAATGGCTAGAGCAGAACATCAATGAGCTGCCCGTACCCAAAAAGGTGATTCAGGAGATTCTCGAGAAGCGAACTTGGTAAACGGGCGAGCCTACTCCGCCGAAGTCGCCGACGCTCCTTAGCTTTGGCGACGGAGCGCGGCTACGAAGGCCGGACGCCCGTTTCCATGGTGTACCGCGCTGTGGGAGGCACGTTATGGATAAACAGAACAGCGGTCTGCACAACTTGTCCCGAGTCCTGTCGAGGGAGCTGCCCGCGAAAAGTGCCACGTCTACCGAACTTCCAAGCAGACCCCTCGACTTCGCTCGGGGCAGGGATTGGTCGAGGCGCTGCCTGCTCAAGGCTGCGGGGCTGGGGGGACTAAGCTTGAGCGGTGTTCTCGGCTGGCCGATTGAAGACCAGGTAGCCTACTGCACGCAGGCAGTAAACCGGCACTCTTACCCGTCGCAGCTAAAGATTACCGACCTCCGCGTGGCGGTTATCGCAGGGGCACCGTTTCGCGTGCCCTTGATCCGCATTGACACCAACCAGGGAATTTCCGGCTGCGGCGAAGTTCGTGACGGGGGCAGCAAACGCTATGCCCTGATGCTAAAGAGCAGGCTCCTGGGCAAGAATCCCTGCAACATAGAGCCTATATTCAAATCTATCCGACAATTCGGCGATCACGGCCGACAGGGAGGCGGCGTCTCCGGCGTCGAAATGGCGCTGTGGGACTTGGCGGGCAAAGCCTACGGCGTCCCCGTTTACCAGATGCTGGGCGGCAAATACCGAGACCGAATACGACTCTACGCCGACACCGATCCCTCGACTTCGCTCGGGAGGGACCCTACCGAGGATAAGAACGCATACGCCGGCAGGCTCAAACAGAGAGTAAAAGCCGGATTTTCCTTCCTGAAGATGGATCTGGGCATAAGACTGATCCGCAACGTCCAGGGGACCTACGAGAGACGACAGAAAGCAGAGAAGAGAGGTCAGAAGACAGAGGACAGAAGTTTACCCGCCTCCGGCGGGACAGACGACAGAGGACAGATGACCGGCATCCAGCTGACCGACAAGGGAATCAGTCTGCTTGCCGAATACGTAGCCTATATCAGGCAGGAAATTGGCTACGAAATCCCACTGGCCGCAGACCACTTCGGCCCAATCGACGTCAATAGCTGTATCCGCCTGGGCAAGGCTCTGGAGCCCTACAAAATGGCCTGGCTGGAAGATATGGTGCCCTGGCAATACACCGATATGTTAAAAGAGATCACAGGCTCGGTCAGCGTCCCGACCCTGACCGGCGAGGATATCTATTGTCTTGCGGGCTTCAAAGAGCTGATCGACCAGCACGCCGTAGATATGGTGCAGCCGGACCTGGCAACCGCGGGCGGCATACTGGAAACTAAAAAAATCGGTGATTACGCCCAGGAGCACGGCCTGCCGATGGTGATGCATTTCGCGGGCTCGCCGATTTCCTTTATGGCCAACGTGCACTGTGCCGCCGCCACCGAAAACTTTGTGGTCTTGGAGCACCACTCGGTGGATATTCCCTGGTGGGAAGACCTGGTGACCGGCATCGAGAAGCCGCTTAATCAGCAGGGCTACGCCCGTGTGCCGGATAAGCCGGGATTGGGTGTTGAGCTCGCCCTCGAAACCGTAAAAGAGCATCTGATGCCGGGCGAAGGGTGCTTCGAGCCTACCGACGAGTGGAACACCGCTAACGCCCCGCCGCCAGAAGACAGAAGACAGAGGACAGAAGACAGCCGTCCGTCCTGCGTTCTCCGTCGTCCGTCGTCCGTTCTCCGTCCTCCGTTCGTCTCGGCGAAGCGCCGAGCCGTACCCCGATAGGAGATAAATGATGATCACCAAGTCGTTCTCACGATACTTCAGGTATGGATTTCTCATTTGTTTAGCGGCGGCGGTCGTGATGCTCGCCACAGGCTATCGGGCAGCGCTAGGCCCGGTGATAATCGTCCTATTTGCCTGCCTGGCTTTATACTTCACAGGTAATCCATCGCTGGCCACCTTTGCCTTTACGGTCTGGGTTTTTGCATTCGTGGCCGCTTCAATGGTCTATCCGGCGGCCTTTATGACCTGGTTTGGGCTCGATTTGGGCTTAACTATCGTCCCATTGATTCAGATCATCATGTTCGGCATGGGGACAACCTTGAGCTTGGCCGACTTTGTCCGTGTGTTCAAGATGCCGTGGCCGGTCTTCGTTGGGTTTGTCCTGCAGTACTCGGTCATGCCTCTGGTGGGCTTTACGCTGGCCAAAGCGTTCGGTTTTGACGCCCAGATCGCGGCGGGCGTGGTGCTGATAGGTTCTGCCCCCGGCGGCGTGGCCTCCAACGTGATGACCTATTTGGCCGGCGGCGATGTGCCGCTGTCGGTTACCATGACCTCCTGCTCGACCCTGGCCTCGCCGGTAATGACGCCCTTCTGGATGAAGGTCTTAGCCGGCCAGTTCGTCCCGGTCAACTTCTTCGAAATGATGTTCTCAATCATCAACATGATTATTGTCCCAATCGTCGCAGGCCTGGTCGCAAATCGCATCCTGTATGGTCGGGGTGAGACCTTCCAGCGGGGTGCGACCTTGTCTCTGATTGCAGCAGCCGGCATCCTGCTGGCTGTGGGCGTGGGACTTTTCGCACCCACGGCTATCATCACCTGGGGCAACGCCTCTTTGCAGAAAGATGGTTTCATCGTCGGGCTGCTGCTGATCAGCCTGGTTGCCCTGGCTAAGCTGGTGATTGGCGTGTGGTTAAAGAGACGCGAGAACTGGATGGACAAGACCCTGCCGATGGTATCTATGACAGGGATTTGCCTGATCATTGCCGTCATCACGGCCCGCTCAAGGGATGATCTAATGAAGGTTGGGCCCGCTTTGATCGGGGCGGCAATGATCCATAACACTGTGGGATATTTGCTGGGCTACTGGCTGGCGCGCCTCGTCCGTCTGAATGAGATCGCGTGCCGGACAATAGCGATTGAGGTCGGGATGCAGAATGGCGGGATGGCCTCCGCCCTTGCAATGAAGGTGCTCAGGAGCCCACAGGCCGCTCTGGCGCCCGCCATTTTTGGCCCGTGGATGAATGTATCAGGCTCGATCCTCGCCACCTGGTGGCGCCGCAAACCGCTCACGAGCGTCCCATCTCTGGAAGGAGACACAAAATGAATCGGCGTGATTTGATCCGGACTTTCGGATTGTCGGCGGTGCTGGGCGCCCCCCTGTTTTCCGGCGCAAGCAAGAAGGGAGGCATCGCTGCGCAAGCGGCTACCAGCGATGCGATCGCTGACAGATACGACAAGGCAACCAAGGGATTGCCCCCTTTGAAGATCGCCGGCGTCAAAGCGATCCTGACCGCACCCGATGGCATCCGCCTTTGTGTGGTGAAGGTCCAAACGAGTGAGCCGGGACTCTACGGCTTGGGCTGCGCCACCTTTAACCAGCGCCCGCTGCCGGTGGCGGTCGCCGTGGATAAATACCTCGATCCATTCGCCAAAGGGCGAGATGCCGACAATATCGAGGACATCTGGCAGACCGCGTACACCAGCTCCTACTGGCGTAATGGCCCGGTCTTGAACAACGCCCTTAGCGGCTTGGATCAGGCCCTGTGGGACATTAAGGGCAAACGAGCCAACATGCCGCTCTACCAGCTGCTGGGCGGCAAGTGCCGTTTCGCCGTTGACTGCTACACCCACTGCGGCGGCGCGGACCCGGCTCAAGTCGAAAACAACGTCCGCCGAGCGAAGGCTCAGGGATTTAGATATGTTAGAATCCAGCTCGGAGGCTACGGCTCACCACACCTTTCCAAGCAAGCCCACTTCAAGGAACAGGGCTTCGGATCCCCTTCCGATTCGAACATGGAAATCAGGCCCTACGTGAACGCCACCGTAAAGATGTTTGAGCACATCCGAAGCACCTGCGGGGACGAGGTGGAACTTCTGCACGACATTCACGAGCGAATTCCGCCCATCGAAGCCATCAATCTGGTCAAGAGACTTGAGCCGTATCGGCCTTTCTTTATCGAGGACCCCTTCCCGCCCGAAGCGAACGAGTACTTCAAGATGCTCCGGCAGCAGACCAGCGTGCCCATCGCCATGGGCGAGCTTTTCAATAATCCCCACGAATGGGTCGGCCTAATCTCGCAGCAACTTATCGACTTCATCCGTGTGCACATTTCCCAGGTTGGGGGCCTGACGGTGGCGCGAAAGATTGCAGCGCTGGGCGAGTGGTTCAGCGTGCGCACCGCCTGGCATGGGCCGGGTGATGTGTCTCCGCTGGGGCACGCCGCCAACGCCCATCTGGACCTTGCGATTCACAACTTCGGCATCCAGGAAGGCATCCACTTCCGCGACAGAACGCGAGAGGTTTTTCCCGGCTGTCCCACCTTGAAGGATGGTTATATGTATGTGAACGAAGCCCCCGGGCTGGGCGTGGATCTCAACGAGGAGCTGGCCGCGAAATTCCCTCTGCCTGAGCATCCTGGTTACTGGGAGCCGATTCGCAGGCCGGACGGCACCGCTGTCAGGCCATGATAGAGGTAGGGTGGGCTTCAGCCCACCGCCAGTTGCAGTAGACACGGATTTACACGGATTCACGCTGTTGAAAAGAAACTCGGTGTAATCTGCGAAATCTGTGGTTAAAAAAGGTGCTTCATTCTCCGCAGCAGAGCTTCCGCCTTTGCGTGAGGGAAGAAGCCGCTTCCAGCCTTCGTCCGCCACTGGCGGACTTCGGCGGAATACGCTCGGCGAGCGGCGGCGTCACGCTACAGCCTTGTCTATTGGATACACCGATAGTCTACCTTGCCCGCGATGAGATTCCTGCGGCGTTGCGTGCGTTTTGGAACACGTACGCGCTGCTGATTTATCCCGACACGCAGTGTTTTGCGGAATGGGCGCCGGGATTTGGCCGGGGCAGCGGCCCTGTTTACAAGACCTCCGATGAGTCGCGTTTCATAATGT
>JAFNGF010000015.1 GCA_017885385.1 Planctomycetota bacterium | reverse complement strand
TAGTCGGCAAGGCCGCCCTGACTGTGGACGGGCCGGCGCCGGACGTTGGCCGCGTGCGCGACGGGCTCAAAGTGCTCGTGTTTGAGCAGACGCCGGACGTGCTGGTGAAACGCTTCGGCTTCCGCGTGGCGGAGTACGGCCTGCGGAACGTCTTCCGCCGAGTGCCGGACCATCCAGCCCTGGCGGGACTTCAGACGGAGCACCTGAGGGATTGGCGCGGCCAGGCGTCGATCCTTCCGCCGCGATTGACGTACGAGCTGAACCCCAAGTTTAACTACTCGCCAACGGTAACCTGGTGCGGCATGCCGGTGACCCGCGCGTGGCGATGCGGCTGCAGGGGTAACGTTGTCTCGGTTCTAATCGAAAAGCCCGCATGTGGCGACTTCCTGCCCATCGTGGACGGCGGATTCAGCCTGCAGTACAGCCCGCTGATGGAGTACCGACAAGGCAAGGGGATGGTGCTGTTCTGCCAGATGGACGTGACAGGGCGCACAGAGGCCGATCCTGCGGCAGAGACGCTGACCGCCAACATCCTGGAATACGTCAGCGAGTGGAAGCCGTCGCCGCGGCGGGAGGCGCTTTACATCGGCGAACAGGCGGGGAGGGCGCACCTCGAAGCGGCGGGGCTCCGGCTCAGCTCCTACGCCGGCGGTGAATTAAAGGCAGACCAGGTGTTGATTGTCGGGCCAGGCAGCAAGGGTCTCGCGGCGCACAGAGGCGCCGTCGGCACATTCCTGAAGAAAGGCGGGCACCTGCTGGCCATCGGCCTGACACAGGAAGACGCAGATGCGCTCCTGCTTTTCAAGGTTTCGATGAACCAGGCCGAACACATCAACGCGTACTTTGGTATGCCGGGGGCGAACTCCCCGCTGGCGGGAGTCGGGCCGGCGGACGTGCATAACCGCGACCCGCGCACCATTCCGCTGGTGTCTGGCGGCGCCAGCACAGTTGGCGACGGCGTGCTCGCCGTCGCTTCGCGCGATAACGTGGTCTTCTGCCAACTGGCACCCTGGCAGTTCGAGTACCGAAACAACTTCGGGCTNNGTCAGCGGCGAAACGCCATTGCTGACCCGATTGTCAACCCCGGTTGGAGGCAATGAACCCAGCCGGTGGCTGCAGGGATTCTACCTGGACGAGCCTGAAGAATGGGATGATCCCTACCGCTTCTTCCGCTGGTGACAGAAGCTTCGCAGCAGGAATGCCGTATGGTCCATTTGGATTCGACAAGGCTCACCACAAGTATGGACGAGAACGTATCACGTCAGGGGCGACAGGGCCCACTTGTGGCGATCAGCCATCCCTAATCGGGACCGGGCCTGACGACCTCGCGAGTCATGGCGGAGTAGCCGGAGCTGTCATCAACATCCTCCGCCAGCACGGCGCAGCAAAGCCCCCACGCTCATCCGCGAACTTGGTCGTGGCTTCCACCACCGTCGCTCGCAGGCACGCCTGCACTCTTGTTGCATCGGTAATACCGACGCGAATTCATCGGCTTAACAGCTCATTCTGCCGACTAATGGCTTGGTAAGACGAACGGTCGCCTACACCAAGGACAAATAGTAAGAGTGTCGTCCCAGTCGGCGCCGACGGAGGACGGAGAACGGACTGGTGTCTTCTGTCTTCTGTCCGGGCCGATCCCCGCTTTTGCGGGGACAAGCTTGCCCCTGCGGAGGCAGGGATGCGCGCACACCAGCCCTTTCAGACCGGCAGGACCGATCGGGATGTCGCACAACTATCGGCCACTTTACTCCGGCAGAACCGTGCTGCCTAGGCTGGTCGATACGCTTCCGCTTAGAACCGATTAGGATGCAAACAGTCGCCGCGTGAATAGCAAGTGCATGTATGTACAAACGGTTCAACGCCGGCGACTGAGGCATTTTAGACGCACGGGCAGTCAAGACGGCGGTTTGGCCCCCGGACCTGTGCCGGGGGCTGAGCTTTGCCCGCAGGTGGCAGGGCTAATTGGCAGACCCGTGGATGGTACGTCTCTAACTGCTGAGTATTCTCTCGACTTTTCCTTGGTCCACTTCCATTACATACTGAATTCCGCTAACTTGTGCGGCCTCCCGTGTCAAAGCCGCTATGTCGTCTCGTGCGATGTATTCCACAGCAAACTTTCGGCTGCCTGCCATTAGCTGGCGCAGGCCTTGCGCAAGACGTTCATAATAAGTGTATAGTCCCAGAGCACCGGTGGGAAGCTTTTCAAATTCCTCGTCACCGAGCTCTTGCCGCAGGGCGCTTGCTGTAACAAAGATTTCGTCCTTGGAGTTTCCGAACCGTTCGACGTACACGGGAATCTGGTTTTCATCCATCGTGCGTCCTATCGTCTTGCCGACCATCGCCGCGGCGATGGGAGCTCGAGCCATACCAACCAGTTTGACAAACGGCGCACCCAGCGCAAGTCCCTTAAAGATTTGGTCCTCGAAGACGAATCCGCTGGCCACCGCCAACGCCGGCAAATGCTCACCTTTGTCGGATAGACGCTTGGCGTACTGATAAAGAAGCGAGTGCAGGTAAACGGGAGGAACACCCCATTCGTTCATCATGCGCCAAGGGCTCATTCCCGTGCCGCCGCCCGCCCCGTCGACCGTCAGGAGGTCAATCTTGTAACGGGAGGAAAACAAAACGGCCCTTGCAAGATCAGCCGGCCGATAAGCGCCGGTTTTGAGAAAGATGTATTTGGCGCCGGCATTCCGCAATTCTTCCACCCGCTTGGCAAACGATTCCTCTGTTACTATTCCTACTCTCGAATGCCGCTCAAACTCCTTGAATGCGCCACGCTCAAAAGCCTTGATGACAGCCGGATCGGTTGGGTCCGGGAGCACGATGTAGCCGCGCTGATGCAACAGTTGGGCCTTTTTGAGCTCCCCTATTTTCACCTCACCGCCGATGTCCTTAGCACCCTGACCCCATTTGAGCTCTACACATTCGACACCGAGTTTATCGATTGCATACTCCTGGGCGCCGAGGCGTGTATCCTCAATGTTTGCCTGTACAATAATGGCACCGTAGCCATCGCGCTGGTGATCTTTGTAGAGTTTCACACGACGTTTGAGGTCGGCCGTATCCACTACCCGGCCATTTTTGATTACTGCCTCGGGATCCATGCCGACAACATTTTCGCCGATGGTCAGGCCCGTTCCTGCAAGAGCAGAACCGATTGCCAAACCTTCCCAGTTGTTCTTGGCGATATTAGTCGAACCGATCCCCGGTATGTGCCACGGGTAGCGATACTTTATACCCTTATCATGCCCGAAGGCGATCTCGAGGTTGACGGCAGGAAAGATGGCCTTGTCACTATCTGGGTCAATTCCATAGGCCCCGACAATGGTTCCCATTATATTAAAATGCGAATAGTCGACNNTCGACACAAGTGACGCACATGCCCGAGGCTGGAACGACCGAATCTACGGTCCGATTCTTCGTCAGAGTTGCGGCTGAGGCATTTATTCTTGAGAAGGTAAGTGACACTGCATTTGCTCCTTTAGTTTTATCAATCTTTCTTTATTTCACAGGCTACGCACGGATTCATATAGCACATCATATCATCGAACTGTTCTTTCTCGATGCAGGGCGGCGTCAGATTTGCGCAGGCCCCGCAGATAGCCTTCTCCGGCTCATTGTATGTGCATCGAAGCTGACAGGCCGGACAGACGTACATACAACCGCCACACAGTCGGCAAACATCAGATTTAGCGTCAAACGGCGTCCCAATGCTCCTCTTCTGGCCTCTGTTGCGAAAGCCTATGGCCTTGGCCATCATCTGTTCCTCGCACATCCGGACG
>JAFNGF010000014.1 GCA_017885385.1 Planctomycetota bacterium | reverse complement strand
CCACTGTTACAGCACCGGTGTGGTAAATGGCGGTGGGGAATATGTCGGCGGGCTCGTGGGGCGGAACTGGTGGGGCAAGCTGATCCAAAGCTTCTGGGACATCGAGACCTCAGGCCAAGCCGAGACATCATGGAGTGCGGGCACAGGCAAGACGACAAGCGAGATGCAGACAGCCAGCACATTCCTCCTCTGGGGTACATCGGACAAAGGGGGAATCTGGACCATCGATGAGGGCAAAGACTACCCCAGACTATGGTGGGAAGATGCACCTGGAAAACCTATAGCCAGAGCCTACTACTATGGAGGAGGGAGCGGGACTCAAGCCGACCCCTATGTGATCTATACGGCAGAGGAACTTAATGTGATTGGCTTGATTCCCTTAGACTGGGACAAGCACTTCAAAATGATGGCGGATATTGACATGTCGGGTCTTGATGGAGGGCAGGGCAGACCCGCCTTCAACATCATTGCGCCAGGCGGCCGGAGCAAGACTGTCTGGGGGACTTCTTTCACCGGTGCCTTCGACGGCAACGGTCACACCATCTCGCACCTAACGATCAGGGGCGATGGCCATGTGGGGCTATTTGGCAGATTGGAATCTGGGGCCGAGGTCAAGGACCTGGGGGTAGTGGATGTCAACATAACCGCTTTATACTATGTAGCCGGGCTGGTGGGGGACAACGGCGGTAGCGTGATGCGCTGCTACAGCACCGGCGAGGTGAGTGGGTCCGACGATGTCGGCGGGCTGGTGGGGTCAAACGGCGGTGCTATAACCGGTTGTTTTAGTGCCGCCACGGTCGCTGGTGCTTACTATGTCGGCGGGCTCGTGGGCCAAAATGAAAATTCGGGCGTTGTGGTTAACTCCTACAGCACTACTTCGGTCAGNNAACTACAGGGGTTCTGTCACCCGTTGCTACAGCGCCGGCACAGTCAATGGCGCGGGAAGAGTCGGCGGCCTCGTGGGGCGCAGTTATTATGGCACTGTGAGCCAATGTTTCTGGGACATCGAGACCTCGGGCCAGGCCACCAGTGCGAGCGGCACAGGATTGACCACGGCCCAGATGCAGATGGCCAGGACATTCCTTGACGCCGGCTGGGGTATATGCAATGAGGGAATCTGGACTGTCGATGATGGGCGAGATTACCCGCGGCTTAGCTGGGAAAACAAACCCGGAGAGCCGCTTGACATACGGCTTTCTGAGTTCCTGGCAGGCGAGGGAACCCAAGAGAATCCATACCTCATCTACACGCTCGAAGACGTCAATACGATAGCGAAGTTCCCGTGTGAGTACGACAAGCATTTCAGGCTGATGTTTGTTGAGGGGCAAGGGACGCCGGAGAACCCGTATCTGATCGCATCCGCTGAGCAAATCGATCTACTCAATCTGTGTCCGTACGAACGCGATGCGGATTTCAAGCTGGGTTTCGTTACGGGCGAGGGGACGGAAGATGATCCCTACGTAATCCAGACAACCGATGACCTCACTCTGCTGAGCGGGTGTCCATACGAGCAGGACAGACATTTCAGGCTGGGATTCTTGGCGGGCGAAGGAACGCAGGACAGCCCATATCTGATCAACACAGCGGATGAACTGAACCTCGTTGGTATGTGCCCGTATGAACGGGACGCACATTTCAAGCTAACGGCTGATATTGACCTGTCAAGCTTCGATGGCAAGGACGGCAGGCCCGCCTTTACCATCATCGGCGGTGCCTACCCGATGTGGTTTCAGGACGGCGACAAGCCTTTCAGCGGCATCTTTGACGGTAACGATCATACAATTTCAAATTTCAGCTATACGTGCACCGGGACGTACAACATCGGACTGTTCGGATATGTCTCAGGGCCAAATTCCATGGTCAAAAACCTGAAACTGACTTGGCCCAATATCGACGGAGGCGAGGGTGGTAACGTTGGTGCACTGGTTGGCTGTCTGGAAAATGGAACTCTGGCCGATTGCCACGTTGAAGGGGGTAGCGTTTCCGGAGGGTGGCAAGTCGGCGGGCTGCTTGGGACAAGCTACGGAGGTACAATCACCGATTGCACCTCGACCGCGACTGTTTCAGGAAACAGGTCCATCGGCGGGCTGGTGGGGACGAGCTACGGGGGTACAATCACCGATTGCAGCTCGACTGTGACCGTTTCAGGAAACGGCTCAGTCGGCGGGCTGGTGGGGGAGAACGGCTGGCAAGGTGTTGTGACCCGGTGCTCCAGCATCGGTACGGTCACTGGTGGGTGGTCTGTCGGTGGACTAGTGGGATGGAATGGGGGTACTATCGGCTATTGTGATTCCGGCGGACACGTTTTAGGAGATTATAATGTCGGCGGGTTAGTCGGCGAGAACGGCTCTTTCGGGGTGTCCGAATATGAACGAGGCGCGATATATGATTGCTACTCTACAAGCGGGGTTTTGGGAACCGGCAGCAATTGCGGTGGACTCGTGGGCAGCAACCAGGCCGGAGAGGTGGCGAGGTGCTACGCGTCTGGCATTGTGCTGGGTGTGGATACAGTTGGCGGCCTGGCAGGATGGAACGCGTGCAACATCTCAAGTTGCTACTCCACAGCCGACGTTGGCGGCGGGAAAGATGTTGGCGGCCTGGTGGGATTGAATTCCTGGGGCCGGCTGCGGTCACCAAAAGGGACGATTGCCAACTGTTATTCGACAGGAATTGTCCTGGGAGATGAGTATGTCGGCGGCCTGGTAGGAGAGGGGGACGTCAATGACGTGGTTGCATCCTTCTGGGACATCGGAACCAGCGGCCAGGGAATGAGTGCCGGCGGCACGGGCAAGACAACGGCCGAGATGCAGACGGCAAGCACGTTCCTTGAGACCGGCTGGGACTTTGTGGGCGAAAGCCAGAATGGAACAGAAGACATCTGGGCTATCTGTGAGGGTGTAGACTATCCACACTTAGCCTGGGAGTTCGTCATCGGGGATTTCGACGCTGATGCTGATACCGACTTTGCCGACTTCTGCATCCTTGCTGAACATTGGCTTGCAGCCGACGGCAGCTTCTGGTGCGGCCAAGGCTGTGATCTAACTAACGATGGGAGTGTCAACTGGGAAGACCTGATGGTTTTTGCCCAGAGTTGGCTAACCGGCATGGCGCCATAAGCCGCCACAGAACCTTGACGGTGTGCACAGCACACCCTACCGGCTGGCCGACAACTGGGTAACGGATATTTCTCACCGCTGAGATCGCTGAGGGCGCAGAGAAATCCTGTTATTAATCTTCATCTCGGCGCTCCCTGTGTGCTCTGGGGTTAATTGGCCGCGTTTTTCTGGGGCTGGCCCAATCGCTGGACGAGCACTTCGCGGAACTGAATCTGGCCGGCTCCCCCGCCCTGCTGTTTTTCTAAGTGCAGGCCGATCCGGCCTTTAGCAGGCCCAGGCGTCCGCACAGCTCCAATTTCTTCGCCGTTAAGCCAGACCTGAATCCTACCGCCCTCGACCCTGACGGAGATGGTATTGTAGCCCTGGCGGTCAAGCAAGTCATCCCGCAAGTTAACAAGAACCCGGCCCTTGCCGGGCATAAACACGCTGCCGGTGAAAGCTGTAAGTTCAGCCCCATCAAGTATTTCGATTCTTGGCCCAGGCTGAGATTCGCAATTGTGCAGCCAGATTCCGGCGTGAATCGGCTGGTCAGTTCGGAACGTCACCGCCAGCAGATAGTCCTGGTATTCTGCCTTGGTCATGAGCTCACCGCCTTGGCCTTCTGATCCGGGCGCAGCGATTATTCGCCCGTTGTCGACTGTCCAGGAAGCGCTGCCGGATTTTTGCCAGCCTGTAAGGTCTTGACCGTTGAATAATTGGACCCAGTCGGCAGATTCTGCATCTTCGGGCTGCGTTTTTGTCGCCTTATCAAGATTGTGCGTGCCGTGGCAGTCGGTGCAGACCGAATCGGGCGTGATGGCCCGGCCATTTGGCCGAGTGCGGCTGAGCCATTGCTTGTAAAACGCTTCCGCCTTTGCCCTATCCTTGTGGTCCTGTAAGCCGTAGGCGTCTCGGTTTCCGCCCGGCGCGTGGCACGTCGGGTTTGAACACATCTTATTTACTTCTGTCCGGCCAAAGAGCAGGTCGGGCTCGGTCATCAACATCTCATCCTGCATGTGCTCAATCGACGGCCCGTGACACTCATCGCAAGTGATGGCTATATCCAGGTGAGCTGTGGTAAGCTCTTCCGTTCTCAGGCTGGGATGGCAAACGTAGCACTTATTATTGCCGTCCAGCTTTTCCGTGCTGGCTTTGGCGTCAGTAGCATTGTCTGTCTTGGCCTGGCCTGCAAAACAGACAGCAAACACACAGGCTAACGCGGCGACGATAAATATCCCACAAACAAAATGCAGGGTAGTTCGGTTATGTGCACGCACTATCTTTCTCCTTGCAGGTAAATCGAGCGGATAGCGGACAGGGTATAGCGTATGGGCCAAACGCTCTACGCTAAACGCTGTACGCCAAATTCGATTAGGGATCGAACTGCGGATTTCTAAACAACTTCCCAGTCGCGAAGCCAGGCGTATTCCTGCGGCAGGGCTGCCCAGCGGGCGTCGGTTATGCGCATAAGCCATGCTCTCTCAGCCGCAGTTACTCCGAGCGGACGCGTGTAGGAGGCACGGGCGGCATTTTCAACTTCATACACCGTAGATAGACCCGGAACCGCAGCGGTAATGGCTTGGTTGGCAAGAATACATTGAATCGTCAGACGAGAGAGGTCGTTTTCTGTTTTGCTGCCCACGCCCATTACCGGGAATGCGACTTTGCCGCAGCTTTCAAAAAGGCTGCCGCCGAAGAAGGGCTTAATCGTCACCACTCCAACATCCCGCTCCAAAACCATCTTGAAGATGCTCTGGGTCTGGTCGGAGCCGTGGCCCGGATTGACCTCTTCCACGTTGTCCGTTGTCGGAGGCTCACCTTTTTCTCTGGTCTTGGCACTGCAGGGAAAGATTATCATCTCGAATTGAGGATACTTATTGATGACGTGCTCGAACCAGGGACGGGAATGAGACGACATACCGAGATGCCGGACCTTGCCGGCTTTATGCAGCTTCTGGAAGGTCTCAATCAGGACTTCGACTTCGGCATCGGTATTCGAGCCGTCCATTTTCGCCTGAGGCCGCCATATATCCAGGTAATCGGTCTTCATCAGGCGCAGACATTCATCAACGTTGTGCGTCTGGTCCTTAACGTTGCAGCGGTCTGAACCACGCGGCCCAAGGTGGTGGATGTCGGCGCCGACGTACATTTTTTCGCGGCGGCCTTTTAGAGCCGCACCGTAGCTGAGACATTCGGCGGCGGTGGTAATGTCCAGGTAGTTGATGCCGCAGTCAACGCAGGCACTTATGACTTCAGTTCGGTTTTTGACCACATCATCCGGCACTTCCTCGTTGGCAAAGAGGTCCCAGTACCTGCCGGCGTTGCGATCCTTCCAGTGGCCGCCCAGGCTAAGCTCAGAAATCATCAGGTTTGTCTTTCCCAGCCGACGGTAGTTCATCTTCTGGTGATAATTGAGAATCTTTGGGGCAGGGGTCGGCTGTGCGGCAGCGTATCCTGTGCCCACTACGGCGCAAGCAACCGTTCCGACAGCCGCCAGGGATGTGTTACGCATGAAATCTCTTCGTGAAAGTCTATCATTCTGCATCGGCTCTCTCCTTTTCTCAGTTCGGATTCGGTTTGACAACATTGCTAAGCTACTGATGACGATGATGTCACCATCTGCTGCGAATGTCAAGAACATTGTACGTGTTTAGCCAACTTTGGA
>JAFNGF010000013.1 GCA_017885385.1 Planctomycetota bacterium | reverse complement strand
TCAGCCGGGTTTGCTGGGTTTGATCGGTGCCTTTCCAGGCCTTTCTTGGCCGCTTTGTGGCGTTTTTTGATGTCACCACCCCTCTATCAAAACCCGCGAAAAGATGCGCGCCGGTCCGCCAGCGGTCCCCGCAACGATCTTGTCAGAGATTTTGATACCCCTCCCCCTTGACCTAGCAAAAGGCTTTGCGTTGCCAGTAGCATCAGCGATGTTTTGGGCCTTTTTCGGGTTTTGTTTGCAAGCATGTTTGTAAGGGCCTTTTTTGGGTGTCTGTAAGTTGCTTTGTCAAAAGGGTTTATAATTTTGGGCCATCGGATTATCAATCCGATGCTCCAGCACAACCTAAGTAAGCAGGAACCCATGTCAAGTTAAGATATGTCGGCAGCGCAACTTAGCTCGGAAGACCTTTCTGGCGTCAGTTCAAAGCGTCAGTCTGGCTTAGAAATCTTTCAATTTGCGTTGCTGTGTTCTGGAGTGCAATAGGAGATACGGTCTTTCAGCAGCAGCAATAATAATTCGGAATCCGCATCAATTCTGAACCTTTTTTGGTATTATCTCATTTCTCCCCGGCAGAGTCAAGCAAAAATGGATTATGATTGGCGCAGTCCCACAGTTTCCGAGTAGGACACACAGTTCGCCTGGGCCTATACTACACTTTCGGACACGTTTTCCCCTGAAGATTACCGTCCTCTGGCCTAGTACTACAGTGCGATAGAGTCCCGCGTCATGGAGTATACAACACCTCAATTAACTGAGTTTTATCGGTCGCTTTCGAAGCTCTCGAAGTGTCTTCTTGGTATGAGACCATCGACCTTGTTGCAGCCCGTGATGGCAAACAAATAGTCTTCGAGATTGAAACGGGGAAGTCGGATGTTGAGGCTAATGTGAGGAAGTGCAGAGAAGCCGGGTTTGATAGGGTGGCCCTTGTAAAAACTAAATGAAGACATAGCATACAATAGAATGAACAGAGATGACATCATACGAACCTTATTCTGAAATCTTCGGTGTCAACCTTAAATTTGCTGTTATTGCTAAATGATTCCTCTTCTCCATAATCAAAAATATTCCCGAGGTTTAGGAGCCTTCTATTCTTATTGCAAACATTCAGCACCAGTATTACCTCGTAGGCGGACTTCTGCCGCTCACCAAAACGCACCTCTGCCTTGCTAATGGAGAATGCTAGTCCGTCATCTTTGGAGGCTTTGACCTCAACATAATGTCTCTTGCCGTTTTCGTCAGAATACCACATATCGTATCCAATGTCGTCTCTGCCCTCAGGATTGACATTCATCATCCTTGCATACTGAGAAGCCCAAACGACTTTCTTCTTACTGTATTTCTTAACCAACATTCCGTAGACATATTTCTCCCCCAAGAATCCTATCTCCTTGGTCTGCTTTTTCGCTGTGCCTCTCACGCCACCTGCACCTCCGTGCCTCGTACCTTCGCTTTCTTTCTCCTCTGGTCTTGAAGGTTCATGGGATTCTATCTCATAATCGTTATTTTTCAAATCCTCATCTACGTTGCCGGCGAGAGTTTCATAATCATCTTCCTCGTACTCTACATCTACCCCGTTTAGTGAAATCGACCTCTTCCTCCTTCTGATAGTGCCCTCGCCGGTTTTGCGTTCTTCCTTCGGAGGTCTCGAATACTTTTTGTCGAAGCGTTCCACAAGCTCATTGAATTCACCGAAATAGAGGAGACTTCTATTTTCCGGGGCATCCAAAAAAGCCTCAATATCCTCGGCATAAACCCCGCCCGTCTCAACAATCTTCCGCTTGAAGCCTTCTATATTCGTGGTGTATTCTCCGTCCGGGTCACTATCCTGCTGCTTAAGTAAGGCTGGATATGCAATATTCAATTCACTGAACGGATCGCTCTTGAATAGGATATCGAAGCATGTTTGGATATCCAAGAATAGGTCCTTGTTGATGTCGAAGTGGTCAACGATGGAGGCACTATTAAAAGCTTCAAGGACCTCCACGAAGCTTTCCTTTTCTTTTACGCCTTTATCCCGGAGCACCGTAAAAACAAGACTCTTGAACCTGCTTCGGAGCCTGTCCTTCTCGTTTTCGAATTCTGTTCTCAGGTACTCGGTGAAATCGATTTGCCGGAAAGAATGCCCATTGAATTCTTGAACCGAGACACCTATGGCATTAAAAAGCCTTTTGAAGAATGACAAATTCGTGCTGCTGTTGTAATCTTCATAGTATATGCCTTCGTAGATTTGCCGCACAAACTCTTGATCGAGATTCAGCTCCTCCGAAATAGTGTCGACTATGTGGGCTTTTTTCTCACCCTCTTCGAAAGTAACAGTTTTGCCTTTGGTTCTCAAAACGCTTTCCCAGAACTCCAGCTCAAGAACGGAAAGACCGCTGAAAAGCTCTTTTGCCTTTTCCAGTTTTTCCAGATCGGGGTCATCGAGATCATCCCGGATGGTCATGTCCCTTTGTGGCTTATCTTTCGGGAACAGGTCCCTGTAGTCTTTCCTATTTTCCTCTACTTTCAGGATTCCCGTCAATATCTCCGCGAATGCCCCGCAAAAGCTCATGTCCTTTTTCAAATCAGTTATCTCTCTATGCTTTCCCGCTTCCAGAAGAAGGTATGCGGTGTTCTCCTCTGAGATGTAGATGTGCTCGTATGGATGCAGTCTCAAGTCTTCCTTGGTGCCGCCGAATTCATATCTGGCGGGAATGCTTGTGCAGAGAACTACCTTTAGCTTTTTCAACTTATTCGACTCTACCCTGCAGGTCGGCTTTTCCAGCCTGAACACCAAAACGTAGGGCTTGAACCCCTCGAAGGCTCTCATGAAGGCAGCATTTAACGGATGGATCTCCGGAGAACCAGCCAGACTGAACCTGATGTCCTCTAGAGGCGTGACCCCGAAAACGTCCCTTACCTGTTCCTTACCTGATCTTCGGGGTATCTTTGCTATCGGGAACCCGTCAATTATCTGCCTGCAAAAGGTGATGTTGTCCACATAGTATATGTCCTTAACCGGCATGTACTCCAGCCTTCCGTCATGCCTTGCTAGCAGCGTCCTGTTTTCTACGAAGTTGTTCCGTGCATCCGAGTTCCTGATATCTCTCGCCCACTCCAGCGGTTTGCTACGGATAATCTGACGATAAACGTTTTCCGCCTTTCTCCCTTCAGGATCCGCTGTTTCAAGATTTGCCAGAATCGCGTATACAGTCTCATCAGAAAGTTTTCCAAAATCACGTCCGACCCCCACCTTTTCAAGGATATATTCGATGTCTTCCTGCTTGACATTGTGCTCCTTGAGGGTATCGTGTCCCATGTCATAGGCTGGCACCTCCACCAATGGCGACATGTCAAGTACGGTTCTTGAAAGGCAACATACATCAGGTCTTACTTTCCTCCCACTTTTCGTCCTTATCCACTCAGTTGTCTTTAGCTTCCAGAGAATGAAAGAGCTTATGTGTTCAGGACCAATATTCCTCTTGTACCATTTCGGGGGCGTGGATATTCTCAGAACCGAATCCGAACAAACGCTGATTTCCTTTCCCTCTTTCAGTATACGTTGGAGCCGGGTGTCATGTTCCAGCCAAGCAAGGATGACCTCAAATGCCGCCTTCTTCAGTATGTTCTCCAAATCTTCAATAACACCCACTTCAATTTCTGTCCCATACGAAGAAATACTGGACTTCAATTCCTCGTACGACGAATATGTTTCCCCGTAATCTGTCTTGACAGGGTATGGCAGACTCCTCAGAACATGATCATCGTATCCCCCATACTCTTCTCTCTTGAGTTTCTTTCGCGTAATCATTGGATATTCTTCAACACCTATCCACTTCAGGAATTCCACGACCTGAGACTCATTCTGATCTTCGAGTCCCAACTCCTGCCTTTCGGCCAAAAACACACTATCGTCTATTTTGGAATAGAGAGCTTCCATTATTCCACCAACCGAGTACTCTTTTCCGAAGTATAGTTCTCTTGTGCTCCGGAGAGTCCCTGAGCGAGAGAAAATCCGGACGTTAACGTTTGATGGGAACTGCTTCGCAGCCTCTGGGTCATCATGGTAAATCTGGAAGAGAGCGGACAGCATATTTCTCACGTACCCTCTAGCTTTGGTTTCATTCTCCTCAATCACCCTGTTGGTGACAGCTACTATTCTCCTGATTACTGTATCGAACCTGTATTCATCGACATTGAAACAGTTGAGTCTCAAAGCCAACTCTCTTGCCCCTCTCACACCGGCCTTCTCCCTGAGCCCTCTGAAGAGGTCTTCCGATATGAAATTTATCTCTATGTTCTCTGGTAGTCTGAATTTGGCCCTTTCTGGAGGAAGCAGAGCGTGGCTTCTGGCGCTTATCTCCCTGCCTTGTTCATCTATGAATAGGCCAGGCATATCCTTTGGCTCGATTCCCTGGAAATGAGATGAGTAGTTATCGGCTATGAGCAAAATTAGGTTAGCCCTTTCATCAATCGATAGTCGAGCAGATGCCTCACTAATCTTCTTTACGAAGTGAGTCCTTTCATAGACTCCTATATTGAGGTCCTTGATGAGAGACCTCACTTTCTCATCGTCGACATACATGGCCAGGTCTGCAAATACATCGGAAGCACTTCTGAGAGCTTTAGCAAACGGCACACTGTAGAACACGGGGCCTTCCTCCACAGACATATACTTGTTTGACAAGACCGGAATCAGCTTTCGGGATTTCATTGCACTAAGAAGGTGCTCATAGAACCCCATTTCCTCAACCTTGTCGTCGAATTCTCCTCTCTTAGCGAGCAATCTCATTGCGTCCCAGCTTACATTTTCCCCTGCTTGAGTCAGCTTCTTTGCAGTATCAATCATGAAACTGGCCAGTTCTTTTAGGAGGAATGTATTTGTCGGGCTCTTGACCAGATGGTTTCTCGTGTCATCAAGCTCAAAAGTGCCATGCACAATGGCCGGGAACGGGAATTTGACCTCTGTTTTGAAATACGAGAAAAGCCTATTCACATTGTCCTCTATCTTCTCACTGACGGCTATCCTAAGATCATACTCATATTGCTCCGCTTTTCCCGTGTCTCGCAGCTTTTCCGGGAGCCTGTCACTTTTTGAGAAAATCCGCCACCTCTTCGATTCAAGGACTTCGCCGTGTTTATCGAGGATTCTTATCTCATCAAACTCATCGGCGCTGCCCTGTACTCGTTCGATAGTCTGCTTCTTCTCTGGGCTATCAAGAACTATCCTTCTCAGGTTGTTGAGAAAAAGACCCACCTCCATTCTGAGCCCGTTTATCTGCCTCTGAATATCTTCTTTCACATCATCCGAGAAGTTCATTACAACGTATGTATCGTATTCGGAAGTGTCAAAGTCCCACGATTCCCTCCAAGACGGAACTGCTAAGGTGGCTATGGGACACTCCTTATCATATCTGTATTGCTCGCCGAAGTGATCTTGCATCTCAGTTCCCAGACTTGGCCTTTTCTCAAGTAACTTTTTGAAAAAACCAACAGCATTCGTCCTAGAAAACTCTATCGAAAAGCCTCCACTCTTTATCCATATCGAATCGCTCCAGTTCAAAACTGCCCTGAAGCCCAGCCCTTTGTATCCGATCTTCCTGCGGCTCATTATTTTTGGGCTGTTGTCTGAATCAATGAGTGAACGAATGCCGCTTTTCGAAAACGGTCTCCCGTTATTCGCGACCACCAATCTATTTTTCTCGAGCCTTATCAGCACAGTAGGGTTCATTGTATTTTCAGCTTCGTCGTCGGCGTTCTGGAGTAGCTCGAGAAGCTGACGACCGTCGTATTCCTTCTTAAGTGCGATCTCACGGTGATAAGGCCCCGTCATGTTTGTCGCTTTAATGAGATAGGTCTGTTCAACCTTCTCTAATTCATCTTCAAGCCACTTTTTCATCGAAGATTCCTTCGTCATAATCAAAAGTAAGCAAATATAACTTTTTAAGCATTTGGCTCCCACACAAGAATGACAGCTCCGTAGGTATCATTATACACAGACCGTTGATTATTGACACGATATAACCATAGTCTTACATCAGTTCCTCTGTTTCATCCGCACCGCCCATGGAAAACTTATAAATCTCATCCGCATAAGCTCTTGCGTATGCAGTGGAATGATGAAAAAGTCATACTTGCAAACCCAGGCATGCAAGTCTAAATACACGATTGGCACAGGCGATGACAGGAAAATACCAAGGCAAACAAGCACCGGATTCGGGCCGGTCAACACAACAAAGTCATTATCGTTCTGCGTCGTTGAATCGCCCCCGGACAAGATCCTGGAGCGGATTAATAACGGGCGGCCAGCCAAGGTTAAGAAAGCCGCAGGAAAACTCTCTGAAGGTGCCATCAAGAAGGGCGGGATGAAGCCAAAACCAAGTACTCCGAAACCAGATGTAAAGCCCGCGGGTCAGAACCCCTCGCCCCAAAAAACAAATAGCAAGGATGACTAATTGGGCTTCTTGCACGGTTCTGAAATCAAAGAGAACGGCTGGATTCAAGGATCGCCAGTTGAAAAAGAGGGCATAGGCATGTACACAAAAGGTTTGCGTCTCACACCATCTCTGAATCTTTCCCAGTCGTTTTTTATGTCCGTAATTGCCAGCGGGTCGTGCCGTCGACTCTAGGGGGACTGGCGGTGCAAAAGCGGAGGAAGCTGGCCATGACCTCAAGTCATCACGTCCTTTATGTCCAGACCGTCACACGTGCTACAATGGCGACTACAAAGCGACGCGAACCCGTGTGAGGTGGAGCTAATCGCAAAAAGGTCGCCCCCTCCCGACAGTAAGCCCAATAAATAGCATCAAGTCATAACAACATAACCGTAGGCGAATCTGCGCCTGGACCACCTCCTTTCTAAAGGATAAGCTTAAGTCAGGCCTTTCGCTGCAAGAGGACCCCGCCCACTGGTGGCGGGGCTAAACCGGAGACTCAACTGTTACTTGATACTGAAGCCCTGTGTAACCCACAGGGCTTTTTTTCTTTTAACGCAGGGGGATATGATGTTCCGTTCCGATTCCAAATCTTATACAGATATTGGTTGACAAATTCCCTATCAACGAATATGATGCGATATCCGTTAATCGAACATTTGGAGAATACTCTGTGCACGTCCGAGAGGCGAAAAATGCAATAGCTAAGAACCTGCGTAGGTCCATCCTCCAAATGCTCCGAAAGCAGGGTTTCAGCGTCGTTAGGGAAAGCATTCGACTCCCTGATTGTGCAAAAAAGGAAGATTACCGGCGGATAAACAGCATAGCCGTCGCTAAAACACAGTCCGTAGCCGCTCGACATCTCGAACCGCTCGAAGACCAACTAATAGATTTTATTGCAAACGGCGACGAAGTGTGCCCCGATGCCATCTCGCCAAAGCTGGTTTTAGTCAAGCCAGATACGCTGTATGCACTGCTTTTTCGCTATGCTTGCTTACACTGGAGCATTCCTGTTTCGGCAGGGTACGGACGACGTCTAAGGTTCCTCGTCTTTGATGAACACAATAGTAAGCTGATTGGTTTATTTGGTCTTGGCGATCCTGTCTTTTCCCTAAAGGCTCGCGACCAATGGATCGGATGGAATCGTGAGACCAAAAGGGACAGACTTTATCACATTATGGACGCATACGTTCTTGGAGCCGTACCACCATATTCGCACTTGATCTGTGGTAAGCTCATCGCCATGCTAACTCTCACCAACGAGGTGAGGACTGCATTTCGCGAAAAGTACTGTAGACGCATTTCTCTTATAAGAAAGATCGAACACCGACCATACCTCGCCCTCGTGACGACTACTTCCGCACTGGGACGTTCGTCGATTTACAACCGTATTCGCATTAACGGTTTTAGCTATTGGAAGAGCCTTGGGTTTACGAAGGGCTCTGGTGAATTCCACTTCTCAAACGGAGTATACGAAAAGATCTTCGAGTTTGCGGAGAATAACTGCCAACCAACGGCAAAACATCCGGCGTGGGGTTCCGGATTTAGAAACAAACGCGAAGTAATCAAAAAGTGTCTTGCCAGCGTAGGTCTTCCCACTGACCTCCTATACCACGGAATCTGTCGCGAAATCTTTGCCGCACCACTGGGAAGGAATACACTCCGTTTCCTTCGTGGAGAAACGAGTCGTCCTTGCTTCTACGATTGGTCAGCAAAATATTTATCTGATGAATTCATTCGAAGATGGCTTATATCTCGCGCCGAGCGCAATATGGATTATCAGCATTACAATCGCGATGATTTCCGTCTTTGGCCAAATGGGCATAAATGATGTTTTATGGAGCATCTAAACGAGTAAGAGTATGGTAAATGAGAGAATAGAGATGGACGCGAAAACAAAAGCGGATTTGAAAAACCGCGATATCGTCCCTCGTGAAATCGACGTGCGCGGACGTAAATTTTATCCGAGCGATCCAATAGACGAGGGTTTCAAAGGTGTTGTGTGGAAGGGTCTTGATGAATTGGATGGCGATGTCGCTATAAAGTTTACCACCTATGCAGATTATATGGCTTGTTCCTATCTCCGTGAAGCTAAGTTAGCCAGAAAGCTAACGGGCAAGGATAAATTTGCGCAGTATATTGATTGTGGTTTAGTAGAATTCACATTGTCAAATGGCGAAAAAAAGAAATTCGTCTGTTTCATTGAAGAATATGTTGACGGATGGACGTTGCCCGACTACTTAGCGAAGCACGAAATTAAGGCCTCCTTCTTACGCAACTATGTTCGGGAACTTTGCGAAGTCTTGAGTACGCTCCAGGATCTGGTCTTGCGCCATGATGATCTCCGCCCGGCCAACGTTATGTTGTATCGCTCTCGTGTTCCCGGTAGTAGCGCGGAGGAAATCAAGGTCAAAGTCGTTGACCTGGGTTCGCTTAAACCAGCGAACCACCCGTCCCGAAAAGAAAAGGATGACCATAGATGGTTCACCGAGCACCTGATTGTGATATCCAACTCTATTTGCAGGCGAAAGTTAATAGCTCTGGACGAAAAACGTTTCATCAACGAAACCAAGCAACTTCTGGATCAAATGCTTGAAGAGGATAGGGCAGTTGCACTGTGGGTACCGGGCAAGGTTTTGAGTTCATTTGAGAGTGCTTACACAAGAAGCCAGTCGCCTCCTAACAAGGAACCAGAGCTTTCTGAGCCCTTCGATTATATTACGGCGGAACATATCAAAAGCGATAAACTGCTTGTGGATTTGTTTGCCGAATCTTGCCCTTGGTTTAATGAGGTTGCAAGCCCAAATCCTGTACTTCTCACCGGCCCACGTGGGTGTGGTAAGTCAATGGTTTTTCGGCGGTTGAGCTTGAAAGCTCTTTTGTATAAATCTGTGGAAGACATCCGTGACTCCAGAATTGCAGGTTTCTACATCTCATGCAGTGCGGACTTGCGAAACCGCCTCGGTTGGCTTAAAAGCGATGCTGCTGCCGCTAAATTTAGAAGAGAAATAGTGCACTATTTCAACTTGTTGTTGACCCGCGAAATTGTCCAAACTCTTGTCGGTGTCGCTGACCGTGCCGACCGAGAAGCCATATTCGGTTTTGGCAGATCCGAGGAAAAACGATTTCATGATTTTCTTGTGGAAAAGCTGTCTATCACGGATGCAGAACGCCTCTATCTACATGGTGTATCACCTATGCAGCACGCACTAGAGATCATAGAGTCCGAAATGGACAAATGCTATGACCTTTTGATCCGAGGTTACAACACAGACAGAGCTACCGACACCGCTTTTATGGCAACACTTACTCGTTTCTTAAGCTGCAGCATTAATTACTTTGCCGACAGGAAGATTGTATTCCTCGTGGATGATTTTTCCGTTCACAGACTGCCCAAGCCTGTCCAAGTTATCCTGAATCCAGTCATATGGGATAGGCAGGCAACACACATCTTTAAATTATCGTCCGAAAAGTACGGCGCTGTGGGTCTTGACGAGCTGGCTGCGATCGCAGAACTTGCCCGGGAGCTTCGTGAAATCGATTGCGGTCAGTTTTATATCAATGTCGGGGACAAGGCAGCTCACCGGTTCGCTGAGGAGTTGCTGGCCATCAGACTCCGCCTGGCTCACTACGAGGCTAGCCCCAAAGATATCTTGGGTGAATCAAAATACGCAGAAGGCTCACTTGGGAAGGCTCTGCGCGCCCGTGGCGAAGAAAGGGGCAGAATTGACAACCAGTACTACGGCCTTCAAACACTTGCCGACATTTGCTCCGGTGATATGTCGAACTTGCTGGAAGTGTATCGCCGCATTTTCGAAAAAGGCGCTGTAACCAGACAAACCAGAGACATGGTGCCTCCGCATATTCAACATGCCGCCGTCGAATCTGTCTCTCGTGATCTGCTGAATCTCATACGGAGTTATGCGCCTTACGGTGACGAGATGCATGCTATCGCCTATAACTTTGGGACACTGTCGCGGCGTATTCTCAGGGAGGGATACCTACAGAAAAAAGGTAATGATCGGATTCCTTGTGAGACCAGCCGAATTGAGGTCGACCAACCGCCGGGGCAGCCCGGCGAAGAATTGCATAGCACCGAGCAGAACCTCATGGATGAGCTTGTGCGCCGTGCGGTCTTCATTGAAATGGAGCTTGGCCGTGCCAGACACAAGTTCACTCCGTCTCTTAGATGGCAGCTGCGCCGAATATACTGCCCTAGTTTTGGAACATCTTTGGCCAAAAACACAGCTGTTAAATGGGATGCATCTGAGTTCAAAGATTTTCTTACAGACCCCCAAACAGCCTGCGAGCAAGAATTCAAGAAGCATTGGTCCAACGAAAGAAATCCTGTGCCTCATCCGGAGCTACCGTACACACAAAAGAAAAATGGGGAATCACTAGTCTGATATTGACCTTAGGATAAACCATATGGCTCACGTACACGAAACCGAGTTCCTCGAGATCCTTCCCATGTTACCCGATATCGAGCCATTCGAAACGCATAAACCACTTGAACGCAAGGACGACCTCTTTTTTTGCGCGCTTGGCTTTGAGGATCGTTGCCTATCGATTCCTGAACATCTTGCTATTCAAAAGGGCTATCATAGCAAAAAGTCTATATATTTCCAGTATAGTACTAACGAACCTGACAATGCAAAGAATGAATCTAAATTGAAGAGTGCTCTGTCTGTTTTCAGCGATTCTGTGGAGCAGCCCCTCAAGTGTGACGAAGAAGACTTCCCTGTTAAACTCAGGAACATCCTCAAAGGGCTTGGTGGTAACGGCTCACTGCCTAGTGTATCATTTGACATAACTGTATGCTCTTCAAAACTTCTCCTGACCGCCTTGAAAATCATTCTCGAGAGCGATGTCAGTCTTCGCATCCTCTACTCCGAAGCGGCAGTATATCATCCCACGCGTTCTGAATACGAACAAGATTATAACAAATGGGCTCAAGAAGATGGCCTCGGCTTGGCAAAAGGCGTACAGAAGATCATCCCGAGTCCCGAACATCCGGGGAACCGACGGGATAAGTTGCCAGAAGCCGTGATTGTCTTCCCGACATTTAGACGCGAGAGAGCCGTTGCAGCTATAGCAGATATTGACCAGTCTCTCATTACACGACCAAAAGATAGAATCATATGGCTGATTGGTAAACCCCATTTACCGCAAGATCAATGGCGCACAGACGCCTTGAGAAAAATCAACGAGATTCCAGATACTGCACCATCTTATGAAGTCTCGACCTTTGATTATAAGGCGACTATTGAGAAACTTGAATCGATATACGGGGTTAAAGACTGCGAATATCACGTTAACATAATTCCACTAGGTTCAAAATTGCAGTCTCTAGGGATTCAACTGTTTTGGCAGGTTCGCCAGGATGTTTCGCTAACTTTCGTGATTCCCAAGAAATACAATGCCCACGAATACACAGAGGGCTGTAAGGCCGCATGGTTGATAGATTTCGGAACAACTAAACAGTTACGTGACGTGCTCAATTCGGTTGGGCAACTTTCTGTTCGCGAGTGATGTGGATTAGTTATATGGTGCCGTGGAATCTTAATTCAACAAACCTTCGATAAAGATGCAAAAGAAAGGAGTCTTTTATGTTCCTCTGCTTATCGTCAGGCGCAAGAGAACGCTATAGACAAGATGTTATTCTCGCTTTGGCAATGCCCATAGGTACGCGCCTTCAGTTTCGATATAATCTCGAATGGGTTGCCCCCAACATCCGAGACAGAATTCAGAACGGTACATGCCAGGGTACCCGAGCCTTGATTTCCTATATTGACCAGCATGACAAGAGTAAGATACCCGACTTCATACCTTGTCGCTTTGCTTTCATAAGCGATGCAAGGATACATGGTACCACCGTCGCCTTAGGGCTATGCCTCCAAGAATTCGCTTTTGCTGAGAATCTCGATTCCTTCAGTAAGGAGACAAGAACACTCTCAGGTAATGTTGTGCCAACATGGGGACAGGATGGCCGCCTGACCGGTTACTACTGTCTTGAGATTGATGCGGATAGATCGTGCCCGTTGACATCCTCTAAGGAACTGGCCACCTGGGAAAGAATTGTTAACCAAGTTGCTCAAAGAGCAGACTTTCTNNGACGAAAAATGCTTTTATACCTTTCACGGGATCCGAGACGTCTGCACCCAGAGAACCGTTTCGCTTGAAGGGGGAGCTTTAATGTTAAAACCGGCAACGACATATGAAATAGAGCTGTATCACTTTCACCCCACCGAAGGGAAGAGTAACGCTTTTCTCCGCGTACAGACAGAAACGCCATTAATCAGAATAACCAGTAATCCAACATTAGAAGTAAACTCGAGGTATGACGTCAAACTGGTTCGCATTCAGACCGCTCGACCAACCACATCTGAGACCGCTGTACTTTCCATCTTCAGGGGCGACGATCTCAAGAATGACAGATTCGGAAAGATTGACTTTGACCTACGACTGGTAGTATCCAGCGTGTGGTTGCGCAACTTACTTGTTGGAGTCCTCATCGGAATATTATTGGCGGCTCCTCAGGTAATAGCGGCATTTTCTAATTCCCAGTTGACCGTCAATACTCAAACCGTAATTACATTATTTTCTCTTTTGGCAGGAATGTCAGCGGGGATGGTCGCCTCTTTTCAACTCCCCAAACGGCTATAATAGCGTGCTTTTCTGTACTCTCTCCAAAATCTATCTGCACCAATGCAGGGGCTAAAGCAAACGCCTCCGATGGTCAAAAGGCCAAAGGCGTTTACGGTTTGAAGGTGGAGCAAATCGCAAAAACCGGCCCCAGTTCCGATTGTACGCTGGCAACTCGCCTCCATGAAGTCGGAANNTCGCCAATTCTCTTTGATTACGAGACAACTCCCTCAGACGCTGCTTGGTCATGGGATGCATGCGAACAAGCATTCGGTCCTCTATGGCGTTGAAATTGGGATCCGCCACGGTAACCCGGTAGCCTGTATTTTTGCTCACCTCCGGGTTGTAATTCGTCGAAAAGAAGCAACTAAACTGATAGGGACCAATCGTCTCCACTTTGGTTTCGTAACGGATCTTCCCCTGTTCCAGGGCAAGTTTCAGAGGTTCGACCATTCCTTTGTAACGAAACCAGTCGTTAAATTCGGTCACCACAAAGTTAAACCGCTTACCTTGATACGCTTCTCCGATCCCGATAAAATTGGCTGGGGTCATGCCGCCGCAGTAGCGATTCAGTCCGGGCAATCCATGGGCACGCACGTTCTTCGCTTCATCGCCGAGCATCAGGTCTTTGACGGAGAAAGTTTTCCCTGTGCCAGGAGCGCCGAATAGGGCCAGGTGGAATCCGGTGTTGCCGGCCCCGAAGAAATCCCAGGGCAGTTCTTGGTGAACCTTACGGAGCCACTCTGCGCTGCCGGCCACGTCAGTCACGGCCTCAAATCGGACGCAATCAGGAAGGACGATCCTAATTTGGTCAACACGGTTGACTCAGCAAGCCGGATGAGAAATAACCGTTGGCGCGGGACCGACAAGAACACGGGCGATATTCTCTTTGACCAGGTTCTGATACCCTCGTGGATGACCAGTGCTTATGTCCAGGGTTCCTGCAAGGTCTTTGACAAAGCGGCTGCTGTGAAGGGCAACGACACCACGCGGGCTTCAGACCATGTGCCGGTGTACGCCGATTTTGTGTTCACAGAGGAAATCTGTGGTAATTAAACTCAGGCAGAAGGCCGGGTGAGAACTGTAGACCATGACTTACACCTTACTTTCCCCCTATAATGAAAACGCCATACCAGTAATGCTCTCCTGCTGCCCAAGCTTCGTTAGTCTTAACCTATAGGCTTTGGTGTAGTGTTGATGTTCTTCGTCCAATGCGCAAGTTAATCCTATTTTCTGGAGAACCTCTTCCAAGGAAATTCCTTGCTCAGCCAGGCCGAGGGAGCCAAGTACTTTGAAGACGATCGCATCTCCTGAGCAAATAAGCCATTTTTCTGATGAGGGATAAAGAAATGCCAAAGATTCCGTCTCGCCAGGGTCCATCCGGTCTAAATACATCGGCCCAAATTTTCGCCGGAAAGCATCAATTTGTGACATTGGCACGTCAACACAGTCGACAATCCCATTTCTTAAGTCGGTACTCAGCTCTATTGGATGCTGCGTGTTATTGTCGTCGTACCAAAAATCGGCTTCATCAACGACTGACCGGGTAGTTGTGATTTTGCACCTGTCAGCCAGCTTTTGCCAAATACCGAGTTCGTGGGCACAGATAATGACATCCGCATCAAGCAACAAAAGCGGAAACTTCGGCATAATCAGGCTCCCTCCCGCTAAGATAATGTTCCGCCTCCTTGCGGCTTATTTTCAAGAATTTAGCGAAGCGCCCCAAAGAAATATCTCCATTCTGCAGTGCTTTTATCGCTAAGGCTTGGTAACGGTCTGGAAATAGCGGTGGCTTAGGATCATACCTTGGTGGGACAGTTTTCAAATATTCACGCGCCCTATCGACCAGACTTTTGGTTTTGTCTTCATCGAAACTGCCATACAGAAAGTGCATTCTCCAGAAAAGCGATTCAAGGGAAACATCAAATTCGCGAGCAACCTTATCTAATTTACTGAAAGGGACCCTGCCCTGGGCGTCGGTCGCTTTGCTGATTGCTGCGCTTACGGCATCTGTGGGCAATAGAAGATTGCCAGCAAAACATGTTGGAAGCTTTTCCTCCTGTTCGGTAGGCTCACATATTCCTTCTGCGTGCTTGAAGAACTTCCAGGTAAGTAAATGAAAAAGTTCATGGGCCAAGTCATGATTGCGCCGCCATCGCGGGCTTCGCTTGTTCAGAAGGATTGCCTCTCCAAATTCTTCTGAAACAGCGCATGCTGCAGAACCTGTATCTCCAAGGTCCATATGAAAAATCTTGACGCCATAAATTTCCTCCAAAACCAAGTAAAGACCCTCAGCAGGGTGTTCACCAAGCCCCATTGTGCGGCGCGCATCAGATGCCATTTCTTTTGCTTCTGCGTATCCCAAGACCTTAAAGTTCACATCCAAAGGAGGGAATCGTTTATTACCCACCTCATTTGTCCACACTTCCAATTGTCTGTATTGATGGCATAATTCAAGAAACTCTGCGCGGATTTCCTTCTCATTATCGGGTTTGGCCCGCCACATAACTATTTGGGGTGTCGGTTCTGACTCCTGGAAGAAATAGCTCAGCGGCAAATGGTATACATGCGCCAACTTGTCAAGTTGAGCAAGTCGCGGCTCGGCATGACCATTTTCGAGAGCACTCAAAGTGGAATCATCCATACCACATCGCTGTGAAACCTGCTTTTGTGTGAATCCAATGTTTTGACGTGCTAATTCTAATTGCTTTGCAAGGTCCATGATTCTTGGCCTCCCTGATTATGTAGAATTATACGATATATATCGGTCAAGTGGAAGCAAAAAATTCTCTATTTTCAAGAATAAATGCAAAAATCCCCAAAATCAGTAAAAAACTTCAGACAATCCCATTGGAATTAGCCCGACCACGGACTTCGCTTACTATCTCCTTTCTCACAGACTCGCTGTGAGATTCCCAGCCCATTTCCTGCGCTGGTTGAGAAATGCGTATCATAGCCCGTAGCGTTCACGAGAAACCTGCCAGCATTCGCTCTGAGCATTTTGACTAAGAAAACCCGCCTGATTGCCCTTATTGCCATAGACAGCTTAACCGGCTCACAGAATCTCTCCACCATGCCATTTATAGCGGCATTGAGGTTGCCAGAATCGCTGATCTCGGCTTCAGCCGTGTTCGGGTAGGCGTCTTTCACAAATCGGGCCTGGAATTGCCGTCAAATACCGCTTTTCTGGCGTCCTTGACTTTCATACCCGAACCTGGTATGATTTGAAGTGTTCTGGTATCCTCTATACCCCTGCGGGTGTACTCGCTTTTCCTCTCCCTCCGCACCGCAGGGGGCTTCTTGTGAGATTCCTGGCCTATTGCGTGCGCCGGTCGAGTCATCCTACAGAATTTCCAAAGTGGCTATTTTTAGAGGGTTTTAGGCCGTAGGATTGATGACCTGGCCTTGACCCGTCCTTAGCAAGCGGTGATTTCAGAATCAGGGATAGAAGGGCTGTTTTCCGTCACGCAACCGCTGGGCCACCAGGCAGGCAGTTTCTTAGCTGGCAGGCCCCTGGCTATTAACTCTGCCGAATCGAGCAGTGGTCTTGATATACAGAACGCCGGAGCTGAATTGAAGTTACGAGCCGAACGGAAGGGCGGCAAGTTATGCCTTGAACTTGAAATTGAACGAGAACCGGGCAAACGAACAGACCTGACCTTGGGACATTTTGTCACGAGGTTGCAACAGACTGCCGAGGAAGCAGAGGTAGACACAAAAACAATTTATCGTTGGCAACTCGAGGCCAAGGTACCGGACGATGACTTTGAAAAGCACGTTAAGGACACAAAAACCAAACACAAAGAGCTAACCAGTGCCAGAGTGCTTCGACGGAGTCAATTCATTATGACAGACCGCAGGGTCCCCATTTCTTAAAAAAGTGCGCACCCTTTTCTTCCTGGTTCTCCTGCGGTTTCACCATAGATGCGCGGCTACTTGGCGTCATACCCAACTCGGCAGCCGCACGCAAAAGCAACTGAAGTGCCCTGTTCTTGATGCCTATTGCAGGATTCTGGACTATGCTACCCTGCCCAGTTTTGACCAGAGATGTCTTGCAATACTTGAGGGCGTCCATATAGTCAGCCCAGGTCTGACAATAACTGACAAGGACCGCCCTATCAAGTTCGGTCAATATGCCAAGCTCGCTCAGTTTAGATGTCACGCGGTTCCATTCCAGTTTCGCTTCGCCCTTTAGCCAATCGGGCGCAACCGGAATAGAGGCAAGCGCCTGCAGTTCCTTATCCTTCCGCCGATACAGATGCGTGCTGCCATGCAACCTGATTATCGCCAACGGCTTCTTCTTCGGCCCTCGTCTTGCCACTGTCACGCCTCAGCAAAAAAGGAAGCGGCAGGTAAGCGATTGCACCTACCTGCCGCCAATGTCTCTTTGCGCCTTTTCCGGTCCGACTCGTCAGCCGGCCATTTTTCCCAGCCACACAGCATGGCTGAATGTCACCACCCCCCTATGCAATTGCGCGAAAATATGTGCGCGCGTTCGCACGCGGTATTGGTGGCATACCTGCCAGAGATTTTACTGCCCTATCCCATCGGTCAACTGGTTGACCCATGCACCGTTTCTGCCTCAGCACGCCGTTTTCTCCAGTTCTATGGTGTGAACTGTTCACACCATGCGCCTCAGTTGCTCACTACATACCCTTGGCCATATTAGGCCAACTGAGGTCATCTGAGAGCATCTGACCCCACCCAGATGGCCTAACTTGACCTCACTTGAACCAATAGGCTAATCGCCGCCTTGATATTCTCTGGCAGGTCCGGCCATGCCAGCACAATCTGCTCGAGTTCAGGATGCTCGACCAAAATGAGCGCCAAGTTTTCCGCCAAGTCGGTTTTGTCGGTTTTTGTAAGGTCTTGACCCAGCAAGGACTTATGAATTTCGGGCATCTGACTCTTAATCAGATGGTCGTGGGTTCAAATCCCGCATCGCCCATTATTTGTGCCTTGACTTTCGCACCGCAAAAGTATAGGATATTAGCGGCTTTTCGGGCGGTATATTAAGGGTTTAAGCCGGAGGATAAATACGAACACGTCAGCGCAATTTCATGCACTTCCCATTGCGAGGCCTCGGTCTATACCCTGTCCGCTTGAGATAGACGACCTTCTGAAAGGACAGAATAGTGAAGCACACAATATTGGCAACGGTCTTGGTTTTAGTACTGGGCTTGGTAGGTATCGCGATTGGCCAAGTCGGTAAGGGCAACATTTTGTTCGAGTACTGGTTCAACCTCGGAGGAACAAATGTGAGCGACCTTACTGGCAGTGAGAGGTATCCGGATAACCCAGACGATAGTGAGTGGAGAACCAGTTTTGATGCCCCACTCGATAAATGGGATTACTACGGCACGCGTGTGCGAGGGTACCTTTATCCGCCGGGAAATGGCGACTACACGTTCTGGATCGCCAGCGATGATGCCAGCCAACTATGGTTGAGCAGCGACGACGACCCGTCTGATGCGGTGCAAATTGCCAGCGTGCCAGGGTGGACTTCGCACCTGGAATGGGGCAAATACCTTGAGCAGAAGTCGGCCTCGCAAGTGCTGCAGGCTGGTAAAAAGTATTACATGGAGGCACTGATGAAGGAAGACGGTGGGGGTGACAATTTGGCCGTTGCGTGGCAAGGCCCGGGCATCGCAGACCGGGAACTCATCGATGGTCAATATCTATCGCCTCTGGTCAGACCACACGAGCCGCTTTTTAAGGCATCAAGTCCTGATCCACAGGATGGTACGCAAGTTGTGACGCAGCCATTGCTTAGGTGGACAGCTGGAAAGACCACCACGTGGCACGATGTATACTTTGGCACCAATCCTACGCCAGGTCCTGCGGAGTTCATAGTCCGGCAAGAGCCAAATGTATATGAGCATGCTGCTGATCTTCTCCCAGAGACCACTTACTACTGGCGGATCGATGAGGTAGAGGCCGACGGCGTGACCATCCATGAGGGCGACGTCTGGAGCTTTAGGGTGGCAGCCTATCCAGACTATGCAGACGTACTGGGGGCGAGGTTTGTCCCCAGTCACTTCACTGCGTGGGGCGAGCTTAATCTTTCTTCCGGCCAGAGTATCCATTTCGACACNNTCACGGGTTACTTTCTCGATTGATGGCGGAGTCGCACAGAGCGGGGTTATTGCCCAAACAAGAAGGGCCACAGAGACCGCGGTTTTCTGCTTCACAAACATCACAATAGCCGACGGTGCTAAGGTAACCCTAACAGGTGATCGGCCCATAGCCATTCTTAGTCATGCTGATATGACCATAGGCGCCACTTTTGACGCCGGTGGTGGTAACGGAACAAGCACTTCCGGGGGTCTGGGCCGGCTGGGCAGCGGGAATGGCGGTACAGGCCAGATGGTAGAGACTGCCCCCACTGCCGGCGAAGGGCCCGGCGCCGGGGGCGTTCCGCCGCAACTCTGGGCCTGGCACGGTGGCGGTGGTGGCGGTTACGGCGGGCCGGGAGGACTCGGCGGAACTGAAGGCGGTTTACCGAGTCCCGGTGGCCTCAGCTACAACACAGCAGATGAATTGGAAATCGACCTGCTCGGCGGCAGCGGCGGTGGTGGCGGCTATCACTATGGCGGTGGTGGCGGCAACGGGGGCTGTGCCGGTGCCGGAGGCGGAGCTATTGAACTAACAGCAAGCGGGANNTATTACAATCCTCTCGACAGGACGAATCCTCGCTGATGGCGGCAGTGGATATGATGCTAACTGGCGTTCAGGCGGTGGTGGTGGCAGCGGGGGAATGGTTCTGCTCTGCGCTGAAGGGATCGTGAGCCTCGAACGCAACTCACAGATAACCGCCAAAGGTGGTAACGGCGGCAGCTCTTATAGCGGCGCCTGCGGCTGCACTTATCAGACCATTGTTTGTCAGGCCCGCATAGTAGTAAACCGCGACTTGCCCACCTCCGCCACCGCCACCTCCGCCGCCAGCGCCGCTATAAGAGCTGCCGCCGTTACC
>JAFNGF010000012.1 GCA_017885385.1 Planctomycetota bacterium | reverse complement strand
GGCTACATCCTGGATGGGCCGGAGTTTCTCACTATATTTGACGGCAAGACCGGCGCGGAACTTGTCACCACCGATTATATACCGCCCAGAGGCAATGTCACTGGCTGGGGAGATGACTACGGCAACAGAGTAGACCGATTTCTGGCGTGCATCGCGTATCTTGACGGCCAACGACCGAGCCTCGTAATGTGTCGCGGTTACTATACACGGGCCGTGCTGGCGGCTTGGAATTACAGAGACGGCAAACTGACGCACGTGTGGACCTTCGACAGCGATGATGGCACCGCCGGTAATAGAGATTACAGAGGACAAGGCAATCACAATCTGGCGGTCGGCGACGTTGACGGCGATGCTAAAGATGAAATTGTGTATGGGGCGTGTGCGATTGATCATAATGGCAGAGGACTCTATTCAACGGGTTTAGGGCATGGGGATGCGATGCATTTATCCGACATCGATCCGGATAGACCCGGCTTGGAAGTGTTCGCCATCCACGAAAGGCCGCCTCACCCATACGGCGCCAACCTTCGTGACGCGGCAACCGGAAAAGTTATATGGGGGCTGCAATTGAAAGACCCGGGAAGAGGGGTGTCTTTGGATATTGATCNNATTGACCCCCGCCATCGAGGCTATGAGTGCTGGGCCAATAATTCAGACGGCCTATACAACTGCAAAGGCGAGAGGATCTGCGATTCCAAGCCTCGGTCGTGCAATATGGGGATATGGTGGGATGGCGATGTGCTTCGTGAGCTGCTCGATGGCGTTACTATTGATAAATGGGATTACGCCAGTGCTACGGCAACCCGACTGTTTTCCGCTGAGGGCTGCGCCAGAAACAATGGAACAAAATCCAATCCCTGTTTGGCTGCCGATATTCTGGGCGACTGGAGAGAGGAGCTAATTTGCAGAACAACCGATAACAAAGAGCTGCGTATCTTTACGACTACAATACTGACAAACCGGCGTTTCTACACATTCATGCACGACCCTGTATACAGGCTGAGCGTGGCCTGGCAGAACGTAGCCTATAATCAGCCTACACAGCCTGGTTTCTACATGGGCGATGGCATGGCACCGCCGCCGCGTCCTTCGATAGGAACACCAGGCAACGTAGATAGTGATTAATAAAGAAGCTATGTCACCTTATCTCGTCCGATTTGTCGGTCTGCTCATAGATTTGAGCGATGTCACAGAGCAGTGCTTCAAGTTTTGAGAAATACTCACCTTCGGAGAACTTCTCTCTTGTATCGCGCAGCTTGATGACATCGAGCTCTAACTGATCGCGTTTGGCCCGCAATTGGGGCGGCATTTTGTTCTCGGCTTCGCTGTGGACCAGGTGAAACTGGTGGGCGCGGTAGCCGTCGAGAGGCGCATCATCCATGGCCCTTCGCACGGGCCGGATGCCACGAAACCAATCGGCCCGCGTGCCCAGCGCATCTGCGTTGTCGTCCAGCAGGGCGAGCTCGGTGGCCAGGCGTCCGGCGGCAGAGTAGAACTCATCAACGCGATGGGAGGCGGTCAGAAATGCTTCAAGCAGTGAAGTTTGACCATCCTTGTCGAGGTCCGCTTGCGGCTCGGCGATCGCGCTAGCCAGATACTGGCCAAACCTCGCGTAGTTCTGTTCAAAACCGCTCTTTGTCGCAGTGATCACGACGCGTCCCTGGGCAGACAATTTGCCAAGAAAAGGGGCGCTTGACGAGGCAGTGTTGATTACCGCAATAGGCCTTGAGAACGGCTTGAGCCATTCGGCCAAATCGTCTGCCGACAGGTCGGGTCCTCTGAGGTTGAATTTCGCCGTTTTGCCGTCGTAAGTTCCGTGCCCGATTAGAACCAGCCACAGAGCAGCGTCGGCTTGTTTGGATTCGCCCGCCAGTGTTTCCTGGAGCATTGTGCGATCGTCCGCCTCTGCAACTTCGTCTAAACCAATTGCAATAAGCTGCGCATCACCTTTTGAGCAAGATTTCTTCCAAAGACCAGCCCATTCGGCGAATCGTGCTCCGTACTCGGGAGTCCCCGCGGCACCGACAACTACTATCACCGTGGGTTTTTGACGGTCTTGGCTGGCCCCGCCACGTGCTGAGAAAACAGGCACGTTGAAAATCAGTATGCCGGTGAACAGTATCGCTATTATTCTCACGGCATTCCTTTCCAGCGGCGCAGAGCCCATTCGCCGACAAAGCACATCAGAACGAACAGAAAAATTGCCGGTAAGATTCCTCGCAGATCCCACAACGGCTTGATCCAGGTTTCTGTAATCGGAGCATCCCGACCGGGCAGGCTGCGAACAAAATTGCCCAGCGCGTCAAGTTCAATGACTTGGCCCCCAGTCTGGCGGGCAATTCTTTCAAGCAAAGCCCGGTTGGTTCTGACCGAGGCAAACTCACGAGCTTCAAGATCGACAGCCCATCCGGTCTCTGCGTCGCCGAGCTTGAGACCATCGGCGTCACTGACAACGGCCCGGGCAAAGTAGCAGCCGTTTGAGCGGGGAATGTACGTGGCCTCAAATAGTCCCGGGCTGCTGAGCACGGGTTCCGCGCTTAGTCGCAGCTTCTGACCCTGGGGATCATCCAGTTCTATGGCGACCGAAACATTATCCATCGGCTCAAAATTTTTATCGCGGACGCGAACTTGAAGGATAACTGGCTGGTTCACCTGGTCAGGCTTATGTGCGGCCTGGAAAGAGATCCTGTTCGGCACATCTGCGACCAGCCAGCGCAGTGTCTGCCTCCAGAATTTATTCATGTCATCACGCATTTGGGACTGTTTCATGCCCCATCGCCACACGTCGCCGACAGTCAGTGCTGCGGCGCGCCCGTTGCCGTACCTTTGTACGACCAAAGCCGGGGACTGCTTGTCCGGGTCGTTGCTCGCCCCCGCGTCTCCCGATGCGAGTCGGGGCGGCGGGCCGGCTGTAGCAACTATGCTGGCGCCCGGCTTTATGGCCCGGACGCGATTGAGCACACGAAACGCCGGCATCTCCAGGAGCCGCCGTTGTTCATCCTGCTCATTGTCACGCAATCTGGCCCAGCTCTGCAGCCAGCCTTCACGAGTCAGATTCAGATGGACTTGAGTTATTATTTGCGTTCCCGCAAAGCGGGGTCCCTCGGGCTGAGACAGCCGGTCCAGATAGACAGGCAGAATACGGCCGATGGGTGTGCGATCAAACTTGCCCTGTTGGAACGATTCTTTCCCGCCCAGCATCAAGAATCCACCGCCTCGCTCGGCAACAAACCGCCGAAGAAGCTCCATTTGGTCATGCGAGAAGAACCCAGCTTCGATGTCATCGAGGATGACCGCGTGATAGCCGAACAACTCCTCTGCCGTTTTGGGAAATCCATCGCGAAGCTCCGCCTCGTCACGTGTGTTAAGGCGCACCAGAACCGGCTGATCGTACTGTTCGGTCTGCTCTTGGTCCTTGTTGTCAAATCCGCGATACAGTGGATTACTCTGCTCACCGACGTGTCCCCGCCAATCGTATTTAGGCTCGCGTTTTGCTACACGGACTAATCCCACTATCTGCACCTGCTCATCTTCGCTAATTGCGCGTCGCAGAAACTTATATTCCCAGTTCGGCCTGCCGGTTACATACAGAATCCGGTACGGTCCCTTGCCACGGTCGACAACAAGTGTGCGCTTGTTGTTTGCCAGTGTTGCCTCAGATGAAGCGTCCGTCGATGTTTCTATGGCGTGAAGATGATAGAACAAAACGCCGGTCTTATCCGGACGCAGACGAAAACAAAATGTCTGTTTCTCGTCGTTCTTGGAGATCGTCCGCGTTTGGCGTTCCACGACTTCACCGGAGTTTCCAATCAAATCCACCGCGACGGTCTTGCCGGCGTATCCGGAGGCCTCAACGTCGGCCTGGATCGTCACCGGGACATCCTCGAAAGACGTCTGGCTGACAGAGACATTTGTCAGGGAAATGTCTTTTAGCGGTCGGGAACCACCGATTACGACAGGGTAAACTGGCGGTACATCCGACCTGTCTACGGCGGATTCGGCCATATCCGTAGTGCCGCCGTCGGTCATTAAGAGCACACCAGCTACCGGCCTGCCGCGGTAGCGCTGGGCAATCGTTCCCAAGGTCTCGCTGATCGCAGAGGCCTTGCCGTCAAAGACCAGCTCTGAAAAGTCCGTCGTTCGGCGAAGCTGTGAATCAAATACATATTGGCGAACCTGAAAACTGTCGGCCAGAGTGCCAAGCCAATTGTCTCCGCCCTGGCCTACTGCGGTGAAACCGCGATTAACCCCCGCCCCTGTGGCGGGGGTTGCCTCGGCCACAGGTGCCGAGGCTAAAGCAGCTCGAAGGATTTCACCGCGGCTTTGCGTCATGCCTTGGTCTCGAACATTCATGCTGCTGCTATTATCTGCGACCACCACAAACAGATTCGCGCCGGATGTGGCACGTCTTCCAATCCACAGCGGCTCCATCAGACACAGTATCAGCACTAACACGCCCAAAAGCCTAAGACAAAAGGCGATCCTTTGAACTGCGCTAATTTCCGGTGATCGCCGGTACGACCAGAGCAATAGTACCAAGGTCGCAGTTAACAGCGGCACGGCCAGCCAAACCCAACGGCTTGCGGGGATAATGATTGACACCAGCAACATCATCAATCGCCTCCCAGGTTTTCATAGTACCGTCGCACCAATTCAGCGAAGCGGCTGGGTATAGGATCGCGATCAATCGGAACCATCGCCTTATCCGATTGAAGCTGAGCCAGCTCCTCACTGATACGATTACGCAATTCAGCCAGCGGCTTGGTGATTTGCTGGTTGACCAGGTCCCACTGTGGCTCCTTGCCGTGGCGGGTGAACTCTGCCCGTATTGCACGGGCACGGTCCCGAACCCTGGCCACCTCGTTGCGCAGGTCCGATTCGTTGAGCATCTCTTGGACGTCTTGCAGCCGGTCGGACCATTGCCTGAAATCTCTGCCGGTGAGCGGGCCGTTCGGATCGATCTGGTCCCGTGGCCCGGTTGATCCTTCAAAACCACCCCAGCCCGCCGGGTCGGCTGGATTCGACAAGCTCACCACAGGTCTGCCGCCGGCATTGGGATCACCGGGTGCTCTGCGACCGGTTAGGGATTGAGCATCAGCGATGCGCTGCTGATTCGCCGCCAGGTCCGCCGGTTCGTTGGGATCGCCTGGTCGCCGCTGGCCCGCCAGACGTTCGGCGGGCTGGCTCCGTCCGCTGGCACGGGCAACCTCGTCGTCAACCTGTCTGATCAACTCGTCGAGCTGTTGTCGGGCCAGACGCAGCGACTCGGCCTCATCGCCGAGCACGCTTGTAGCAGCCTCTTCGACGCCTGTCCTGAGGTCTTCGATACCCCTTGCGGCCTGTCGCTCAATCTCTTGTGCCTGCGGCAGGAAGTTGCGTCTGATCAGCTCACCGGTGGCGTCGAGCGTTCTGCCGACATTTTGAGTGCTTGCCCTGCGCAACGTATCGTAGAGCCTTCTCGAGAGCAGCGGCTCCGAAGCCTCGGCCTGCTCGCTCACGTTTTTCATCTGGTCAATCAGCTCTTCGATGCCATCTTTCTGCTGGTCGATCCGATCCGCCAGCTCCAGGTTCACGCCGGAATCCGCGAGCGTCTTTCGTTGCGAACCTATCTGCTGCCTTATCTGGTCGGCGACCTCCCTTTCACGCCGGTCCAGCTGCTGCGCCTGGTCACGCATATTGCGCATCTGTTCGGTAAACTGACTGGAGGTACCGCGCCGAAACTCGTCACGCATCTGCTCCAGCTCGCGCCGTGCACGCGTGGTGGAAGTGATGGCCCTTGAAACCATCCCCTGCTCCAGCTCCTCGGCTGACTGACGGATTCTTGATCGGCTCTGATCGAGCTGCTCCCTCGCGTTGGCCATACGCTGACCGTTGCCGGGCCTTTCCATTCGCTGCTGGAGCTCATCAACATCTCGAAGCGCCTCGAGCTGCTCTTCTCTGAGACGCTTCAGCTCGCCGAGAATCTCCTGCCTCTGCTGCTCGTTCTGGGCTTGCTGAAGCGCCGCCTCAGCCTCTCTGAGCCTGTTGCTCACCTCACTCTGCCGTCGTGCCAGGTCGGCAAGCCGATTAAGAACCGCAAGATCCTCACGCTGCGTCGCCTGCTCCTGGGATTGGGCCAGACGCTCGGTCTCGTATCGATTTTCCCTTTGTCGCAGCTCCAATTGTTGCAATTGTTGCTCGTAGCGGGCAGACCTGGTGCTGCTGTCGCTATCGAGACTCCTGGCGCGTGCAACTTGATGCTCACGGTCTCGCAGCTTGAGCAGCTCCTGATAGGCCGACTGCTCTGCGGCCAAAGCCGGCGTCAGTTCTACCGCTGAAGCGGATTCCACAGCCTCGGTTAGATGTTCCACGGCGGTTTCCATGTGCTTCGTCGCTTCCTGTAGCGTCTTGATCGCGGGCGGATCTTCAGCCTCCGTCAGAGCTGACTGGGCTTGCTTCAGCGCATCGGCCTGCGACTTGCGAACCAAGTCGAGGTCTTCTTTGTGCTCATCGACGCCGCCCAATTGATCGGCCTGCCGCTTGACATTCCACGTAGCGCTGATGATCTGCTTCTGTAAGCGGGCGAGCTGCTCGCCGGGCTTCCCCTGCTGCTGGCCGCCCTGTCTTTCTCTCTGGTTCTGGCTGCGCTCGTCCTGGAATGACTGGCTTTCGCGGAACACCTCCTCGAAGTGGCGTATCTCCACAAAGTACATATCGCCGGAGGTTCTCCGGGTCTTGCCGTCTGGGCCAATGTCGTCGGCCCAGAAGTGATACGTCAGCAACTGATCCGGCTGGGCGTTTAGGTCTTCCAACGCCAGAAGATACTGCATGTGATATTTGTCCCCCTGCTTCTGCAGAGGCAAGCTTGTCCCCGCGAAGGCGGGGATTCCCGACTGGCCTGCTCCGCCGGAGGCGGATTCAGCGGGGGACAGGAGCGTGATGTCCTCGCTCTGCGCGCCTGCAAGAGAGTAACTCAGCCCGTAGCCGGTCAAGCCATAGTCATCTGAGACCTCAGCTTCCAGGCTCAGTTCTTCCAAAGGTGATACCAGCACATCACGACCGGGAAATACGGTTTTAAGCTCCGGTGGCAGATTCTTATGGACATCGATCGCAAAACGCTGCGGCACCTTGTTCGTTCGCCCGTCAGCATCAGCCAAACGCAGCTCGTACCGCTGGCTCTGCTTAGCGGTGATTGAAGTGGTATAGATGTTCGGGTGCTCCTCGTCAATGGTCAAATCCAGAGCAGACCCTCCCGCCTTCGCGTAGCCAGCTTCGGCGGGCGAAGGAAGGTCTCTGGGGACAAGCTGTGCAGTAGTCACCACTTTGTTGAGAGTAAATGTCAGGATAATCTGTGAGCCTTCCACTGCACTGACCTGGCGTGTATCTATAACAACCTTTTCAGGCAGTTTCGTATATGAAGGATAGATAATCTTCGCGTCGGCCCTGGTCAGTTGCGGATGCTCGTAGACGCTTATCATATAATCGCGTGTGCGCCTGCCCGCATACTCGATATGGTAGAGTANNCGTCCATCAAACCGCGCCAGTACCACCACGGGCGTTCCTAATTCTACGGTGGTATCTCCGGGAGTGACGGTGATGTGATACCCTTTTCTGGCTGGCACAACTCTGTCGGCTGTGAGCAAAGAAGAGGTCGCGGGCAGCATCTGTGACAGTACCGCAATGAGAAATGCCAGGGCTGCAATCCCGCCGAGATAGGCCAATACAAACTTCTTCATTGAGATGCTCCGCAGCCAGTCGTGACCTGCCGCGTGTCTAAGAGCTTCCCCGATGACCCATTCCTGAAGATAACCTAATCGACCGTCCGGCTCTTGCGGCTCCTGTTCTATCGCGGCCAGTAGCAGCGCCTTCAGATCAGAATGTTGCCGCTCAATATTGTGGGCGACGGCCTTGTAGTCCGGCTGGGCACGACGATATTTGTATACGGCGAAAACTGTCGCCAGGATGGTCCAGACGCACAGTGCCCAACTTGCGATCGGCCATGGTCCCCGCCCGGCGGGGTCGGAACTCCATCCCCATAGCCAATCAGCACCTATCAGGCCGATGCCCACGAGTCCCGAAACGAGCCAATAGATTGATATCCTCCACGCTAAGTGCAGACGCCTTCGGCGATTCACTATCGGTCGGAGTCTCTTGCGAAGAGCTTCCTCGATCATTTCTGTTCTCCTTTTTTTGCCACAGAGAGCACAGAGAGCTCAGAGGAATTATCAATTTTTCATCTCTGTGAACTCTGTGTCCTCTGTGGCCCCCCTTTTTTCCCTGCCAGCCAGATCTCAATTAACGACACAGCCAACAGTGCAATAAACACCCACCGCCAAACTTTCTGCTCATATTCCAAGCCGGTCCGCCCAACGGAGGACGGAGGACGGAGAACGGATGACAGAGGACGGAGAACGGATGACAGAGGACGGATTGCTGTCTTCTGTCCTCTGTCTTCTGTCTTCAGATTTTCCAGTGAGACACCGAGCCTTTCGAGATCTTCGATTTGCATGACGGCTGTTTGAGATTCCTTTACGGGCAGGTTGATCGCAAACTCGCTCCCCTCGACTCCGCTCGGGGCAGGCCTGGCGGCCCCGGCGGATGATTCAATGGCATAAATTCCGGGCAGGTCCGTCTGGGTAAAGCTCTGTTGGCCGGCATCCAGACTAATCAGGGAATCATCGGGTTTGCGAACCTTGAAATTAGCCGATTCCAACCTCACTGAGTGCGGTACTGAGACATGGTCACCTACGAAGTACTGTAATGGCTGTTCTGATAGGACTCCGCCATATTCAAGGATTGAGTAGAGCAGCGGGACGAATTTGGATGAAAGCGCAAGCTGACTATCCGAGGGGTGCCAGCCGGAGGTCAATACCAGAAGCGTCCCTTTACCCACACGCGACTCGAACCATGCAGGGTCGTTGCGCCCCCCACCCTCGGGGTCGCCACTGTCGAACCAGGCCAACACCGAAGCCCCCGGTAAATTGGCGATGTTTAGTCGGCGGTATTTCCAAAAATGAATCTGAGTGAAGTCTCCAAAACGAGGTTCGCGGAAACAAGCCAGTAGTGGGTGTTTAAGTTCAATCTGACCAAGCATGGCGTATCTATCAACATCGGCCTCTTCAGATTCGATGGTTTCAATCCCTGCAAGGCCTGCCACCGTTGTGGCAGCGTCTGCGGACTTCATAACCAGAAGGACAGTCCCACCAGATTCGAGGTATTGGCGCAGGGAAATGAGCGGAGCTTGCTGGATCCCATCCGCCGCAACGATGATCAAATGCGCTGTCGCAATGGCTGTATCTGCAAGACTCTCTCCGGCTGGGTGGGAAATGACTCGCGGATTGAACGCACGCGTGGCTCCAAAGGCCCGCCGAACATAATAGAGCATGCCCCCAGAATCATTGGCATCATCGCTGCCTATGTAAAGGATATTGACATGCTGCTGCAGATGCGGCGCCAAATAAAGTGCATTGTCAAAATCGTGATCATCGCCCGTCAGTATCAACTTGCCACCTGCCAGCCGATCTTTTGGGGTTGGAATACGCACAACAATGCTGTGCCCGGCCGGTACGTACACATCCGCCCCGCCGCTGGTGAGACTCTCGGCCCAATTCAGAGAAAAAAACTCTCTGGTCGCATCAGGCGAGTTAGTGATGCGAATGCCAGTCAGGTCATTACCATCAGGGCCGGCCAAGCGCCCCCCGATCGAGTCGGGCGGATTTGTCACGAGTTGCAGTGACGCATTGGTGGGGTCCTGACACCGAATCAACTTGACCACTAACTCCAAACCTTCAGGCCATTCGTAAGTGCTCAGCGCTTCAAAGCTGCTACCCTGTTGCATATCACCGATAAGGACTACCTGGCGCACTGCCATAGATTCCTGTCCGTCGTTGACTTCATCATCCTCGATAGCCTCGGCCGCAGCGACCAGAGCGCGACCAAGATCGGTCGAAGCCCAACCTGGCGACAATTTCGATATGTGTTCGCTTACAACCGACGCGCGTTGGCTGGGGTCCAGCTCGGTCCATTCTTCAAATCCTATTAGTGTTTGTGGACTCTGACTGAAGCTCATAACGCACACTCGGTCGGCCTGGCTCACATCGGCCAAAACCGACCGTGCCTCGCTGATTGCTTGGGTCCACATTCCGGCACGCCGCATGGATGCACTGGTATCGATTAACAGAACTATCCGCCTGCCGAGGTGAGCCTGGCTCTCCGGGGCGGGTCGCCAGAAGAAAGGACGCGAAAAACCGAACGCCAGCAGGATAAGGCTGGCGCAGCGTAAAGCCAAAAGTGGCAGGTTTTCCAGACGGCTGCGATTCTTGAATCGCGGTAGTGTAGTACGCAAAAACATCAGTGAGCTAAATGTCACGCGTTTGCGCGTGTGACGGCGAATCATGTGCAGAATGATCGGCAAACCGACCGCTGTGATACCTGCCAGAAATAACGGATAAAGGAAACTCATACCGTCCTCCGGGAGTCCCGACCTGTCGGGATATACCTGACCCGCTTTCTGCGTCGCATCCGGTGCTGTAGAAAGTCAAACAAGGCCAAATCGAACGGGCGATCCGTCGCGAACAGATGGTAGTCGATGCCGAGGTTTTGGCATACGGACTTGGTTTTGGCCAGATGTTTGTCTAACATACGTTTGTAAGGCGTTTGAGCCTCGGATGGATCGACGTACATGTTACGCCCGGTCTCTATATCCTGGAAAAGTGCCGGCGAGCTGAAGTCGAAGTTCAATTCAGCCATATCCAATACATTGAAGACCACAACATCGTGGCCGCCCGCGCACAAATAGCCCAAGTCCCGTTCGAGCCTATCGATCGACGTCAGTAGGTCGGAAATCAACACGATCAGACCTCGCTTCGTCAACATTCCGGCGATCTGTTGCAGCGGTGGACCCAGGTCAGTGGCAGTGCCCTCGGGGCAAGCTTCCAACGCCAGCATTAAGCGGCGCAAATAACCAGGCCGGTTGCGGGGCGGCAAATATTGCCTGATCCGGTCGTCGAAAGTCGCCAGGCCGACAGCGTCACCCTGAGTAAAGAGAAAATAGGCAAGTGTCGCCGCCAGTGTGCCGCCGTATTGCGACTTGCTGTAGCCTGCGGAACCGTAGCCCATCGACCGGCTGTGGTCAATCAGCAGGTGGCAACGCAGGTTCGTCTCGTCTTCGAACTTCTTGATGTAGAATCGGTCGCTGCGAGCATAGACCCGCCAGTCAATATAGCGGGGGTCGTCACCAGAGGTATATTGGCGGTACTCGGTAAACTCAACCGAAAAGCCGTGATAGGGGCTTCGGTGGATACCTTTGCAGAATCCCTCCACGATCACCTTGGCGCGCAGCTCCATCGACCTGAGCCTCATCAGTGAGACCGGATCAATCAAACCTTCGGCCTTACTGCTGGTACTCACCAAGTTGGATGCTCCGGTCCGGGCTGCCATTTGGTTTAGGTCTCCTTAACCGCTTTCAGCAGGCGATCGACAAGGTTACCAATGACCACGCCCTCAGCCTCGGCGCGGTAACTGGTCAATATGCGGTGCCGAAGCACCGGATGGGCCAGCGCGCGTATGTCCTCGAAGCTGACGTGCGCTCTGCCGTAGAGCAGCGCTCGCGCCTTGGCGCCGAGCACCATATACTGTGACGCGCGCAACCCCGCTCCCCATGTGACCCACTCGTTTACAAAATCCAGCCGATTATCCGGCGCCGGGCGTGATGCAGCCGCGATTCTCACGGCGTAACGCACCACATCCTCAGCAATAGGCACCTTGCGTACTACGCTGTGGAACCGCACCAAATCTTCGCCGGTGAGGATCTGCTCGATAGGCTCAGGTTCTGTGGCGGTAGTCTGGCGAACGACGGCGACCTCGTCATCCTCCGGCAGGTAATCAATTAACACGTTGAACATGAACCGGTCGAGCTG
>JAFNGF010000011.1 GCA_017885385.1 Planctomycetota bacterium | reverse complement strand
GGCCCATCAGGACCCCGTCTTCCAGTAACAGGCCGCAGCTCCGGGGCAGTGTTACGGCGTTTGCGTTGTTCATACACGGTGGACCTGGGCCGCTTCCACACGCGGCAGACCCGCTGGATGCCGTATATTCGGCTACTGGAGGGCGAGTGGGTCTGACTCATCGTCTGACCTCCTTTGTGCTAAAGGGAGTTGCTCGTCCAGGCGACGACCCTTCTCGTACAGCAGCTCGTTTTCCATGGTCAGTTCGCCGATCTTGGCCTTCAGCCGCTGGATCAGGTCATCTCGTGGGTCGTGCTCACAGGGATGGGTCTTGAGGGCCGCGGTCCCAGCAGCTAAGAACTCCTCTCGCCACAGGCTGAGGGTGGCGGCTGTGGCGCCGAGTTGTCGGCTGAGTGTTTCCAGGTCCTCACCACGAAGCAGGCGGATGACGGCCTGGGTTTTGCGTTGGGCCGAGAACCGGCCCGTTGGGCGAAGCTGTAGGGGCGGGTCAGCGGCAGGCCGTCCGCTGGCCGCTCCGCTCGCTTGCGCTCGCTCCGCTGCCAGCGGAGCTTCGTTCGATAGTCTTGTGTCCTTGGACATACCTTAACTCCTTTCGGGGGATAGTATCCCCTAAATGTGTGTCCAAGGAAACCCTGGGGCGGAGGAGCGCCGCTTAATTCAGCCGTTGGATGCCACAAAAATAGACCTCCGCGACATAGTTCGAGCCCATCCCGACCTGGTCGTTGGACATAAAGCCGTTTGCTCTAGTGTGAAGAAAGAAGTCAACATTTTGCACGTGGAGATTGCCAAATTTGTATGAAAGGCGAACGAGCGGCACAAAACTGAAAAATACGCATTTACCGTAATAGAATATCTGAGTCGTACTGAAAATCTGATTTCGAAAGGAGAATAAGATGCGTAATCTGCTTGCAACCCTGCTTTGCATTTTTCTCTTGGCTCAGACCTACGCCGGGGAAAAAATGCGTGTTCACTTTATCAATGTCGGTCAAGGTGATGCAACTCTCCTGGAGTTTCCTAATGCCGCGATACTAATTGACACCGGGTCAGAGAGCAACGCTGCTTAGGACGGTGAAGAGGCGCTAAGGGGCTATCTCGACGAGTTTTTCCTTCAGCGACCCGATCTGGGAAACAACCTGCTCTCGCTGATTATTACACATCCTCATACAGACCACGTCCGCGGTATCCGCGCAGTATTGGAGAGCCATCCGCCAAGCAACGTCGTCACCAACGGCCAAGACGAAGGTTCCGGAAAATGGCCACAACGCCAGCTTCATCGCTACGTCGAAGGTAATCCCAACGACCTCACCGACAACAAGCCTTATTGTGCAGTAACGCTCGACAGTATNNGGAGTCGACCCAAAAATCACGGCGCTTTGGGGAATGGTTTCAAGCAATCAAGGATGGGGACAGGAGCACTTGAAAAATGTAAACAATCATTCGATCGCTTTGCGCATCGACTTCGGAAAGGCTTCCCTGCTGCTGACAGGAGATATGGAAGAAGTGGCGATCTCTGATTTTCTCGAACGCTAGAAAAACACTGATCTGCTCGATGTTGATGTTTACCGCGTAGGACACCACGGCTCCAAAAATGGGACTACTACAGAGTTAGTCCAGGCGATGACGCCGGAACTGGCGGTGATTTCTATGGGTCCAGCGGATCGGCAGTTGAGTTGGACCGCGTGGGATTATGGCCACCCGCGCACAGAAATCGTGCAAATACTCCAGGATGAAATCACCAGAACGCGCACTACTCCCGTTCAGAAGGAGGTTGGTATAAAGGGTGAGCAGTTCAAAACGGTGGCTATTACGAAGGCCGTCTACGCCACGGGATGGGACGGCGATGTTGTCCTGGAAGCTGATGATCAAGATGGCACTTGGAAGGTTATCAAGCCGGCGGGCGAAGCTCCGTCGACAGCGCCGATCAACATCAATACAGCCAGTCTCGATAAGCTGAAAGAACTTCCGGGCATAGGGATGGTCAAAGCTCAAGCGATCATTGATTACAGAACCACCAAACCGTTCGAAAGCGTAGATGAATTACTGAAAGTCAAGGGTGTTGGACCAGCGACTTTCAACAAGATCAAGTCATTGGTAACTGTTGGAAACTATTGCTGTGGAGGTCAAATGACAATCCACAGAATACAACTTCCCGCCTGTGACGCAAAGCACAATGTGCAAGGACTAGCGACCCAACGAGCAGAATAAGGAGAACAAGCCATGATCAAGCTTATGACCCATCGTTACCTGGTCTTCTGGCAGCTTCTGCTGGTCACACTGGCTGGCGGTTGCTCGTCACTTATCGCAGAGTATGACCGAGTTGCATACCAACAAGCCGTGTCATTGAAAGTTGAGTCTCTGGCTCTAATGGACAAGGCCGTCGAACCGTATTCAAACCATCAAGCCTTTGTGGATGCCTTGCTGCTTAATCTCGAGAAGGCTTACGAATATGACAAAGGCAGACCCAAGAATGAGGTTGTAACCAGACAGTGGGAGATTCTAAAAGATCCAAACCGCCGTTTACTCGGCTACTTCTTGCAGCGTTGGCGGGATGAGAAACAGCTAAGTGAAGCGTACGTTGTTGGGCAGAAGAAGAGTGTCTCGCTTGCCTACGACCAAATTATTGGCCTGTTGAGCGGCCAAATTAAACGAGAGAAAGTTGAATGAAGGAAAAGCCCATGTCGGAGTTTGATGAATTTATTGAGAAAATCGAAAAAGGCCTGATGCAGCTTGCTCAGACGAGCCTGAAGGAGTTCAAGAATGCAGTCACATCGGATGCAAAGGATTTCTTGAATGAGAACAAAGCGGATCTGCAGACGTGGACTAAGCAGTTGGCCGCTGGTGAGCTTTCTAAGAAGGATTTTGAAGACCTTGTTCTCGGTCGCAAAGACGTCGTAGAGATGCACGCCCTGAAGGTTGTGGAAGGATCAAGGGTAAAGTTGGAAATATGCAAGTTGCAGTTGATAGACTTAGTAGTTGACACTGCATTCACCGTCTTTCTGTGAGCGAGACATCCAAATGTTGTTCTTAAGCAGGTGAAGCTGAGTCGGGCCCATTCGGGCCAAGGCTCGCAAGGAGTTGAATTATGGCCGAACGATACCAGATCACAAGTGCATTCTTGTTGTTCCTCGTGGCAGCCTCCCCTGGAACATTGCTGGCCCAGAAACCGTCCATTGCTGGTGGTGACATTATTGTCAATATAAACCCCTCCACCAACAAGGGCACCACAACGATCTACCTTAGAAACGATGCCAATGAACCAAAGGATGCCAATACACCAATGAGTGTTTTCTTGCATATTGACGACTTTATCCTCCAAACCACCAGAAAAAGCATCGCGGCACGTGTAACTTTTGAGTACACTGATTCGCAACAGAAGCAGCAAAAAGGGGCTTTTGTTCAGGCGGCAATTCCGAAGGGGGAGGTGCTTGTTGTCTCTTTGGAGATCTCCGAATTCAGCGAGGCAGGTGAGGCTCATGCAAATCTCCTCAACAGAGAAAGCCGGCTTGCATCCATCAAGGTCATTAAGTTCAACCCTCCGTTCAAAGTAAGCTTGAATNNGTGAATTCAGCAAGTCCGGATAACCCTGAACTGATATTTCGACGAGGAGAGACCGGCTCATTGGCGTGCAAGAACGAAGATCCGATGACGTACCCGGTGGAGTGGTATCTCGCGCTTTCCAATACGTCTACGGTACTTGCCCGAGGCATAGTGGTCCTGCCAGGTGGAAGTACAGTACCCGTGGATTTCAACGTCCCAAGCGATGCGTTCGCGTTCTCGTTGTCGGGCCTCATTAAAGAGCCGAAGCAAGAAGGGCGTCTCGTGCTGCAATTTGCACCTCGGGGGGGAGGTAGGGTGCCCGGCCCCCCCGACGAAGACTATCCCCGTGAAGGTTACACTGCAATACTGGTGCCCAGCACAACAGCGTTTCGCCAGTTGGGTTTTCGTACTGGTTGTTCTACTTGCTGGAGGCGGGTGCTCAGTTTCTCTTAGCTTGTTGATTCCCCATGCGCTGCAGCATATGCGGCTGCTTCAGCGGATTGCGAAGCTGGCCCAGAAGACGCAGATGATATCAACTAAGGTTGATTCCGCCGTGCGTGTTGGAGTTCGCGTAGAGCGGTTGCGTCTCAGGGAACTCATAAGAGAAGTGGGAGCGTTCAGCGCTGATGCCTCTGCGATCCTTAAAGATTATGCGGCCAGCCTGGACCTTCTAGATCGGCGTGTGAGCCTCGCCAAGGAGTTGGATGAAGCAGCAGAGGTCTTGCACAGTCTTGGTGGCAAATCTGCCGATGCACCTCCGACGGTCCTGAAAAACGTGCGTAAGCAATTGGACCGTGCAACGGAAGTGTTGAAACGTCCGATGCCGGCAGATCCCGACTTGCAGGAAGCGCAGAAGCTTATTCAGGACGCTAAAGATCGCCTGCGGAACACGGCGAGCGAGGATAAGCAACTGGCCAGCGATCTTGCTGCTCGCGTGGTTGAGCTCATAAATGACTACGATCAAAATGGATCTGTTGGGAAGATTAAGAAGTGTCAAGCACTGCGTGAGCAGTTAAAGGAGCTATTTGTTCCCATCGAAAGTGGGGAATATAAAACGGAATTGAATATCCGGCCCAGGCACTATCATTGGCTAAGCAGCGTTATTGAGAGGCTGGATATCCTCAGCAACTACATTCGTGTGTGGGACTACAGAAGGTTAGAGGATCAAGCCAGCGTGGAGGAAGAATGTGAGAAGGCACTGCTTCCGTGTCTTAGGCTGCGCACATGGAACGACCTTTGTCGTGCCCGCCGACTAGTGAAGGAATTCGAGCAGGATATCCTGCCAGATACGGTAGAGACGGAGCTATCTAAGAAGGCTATCTCCGTACACAGCGTTCCCATCGAACCTCTTCCAAATCAGCCGGTTCAGTTGGAGGTCTGTTTTAATCAGCATTGTCTAGATGAGTGTGCGGCACACGAGGACTTCACGTGCGTTTGGGACTTTGGTGCCATTGGCAAAGAGGAGGGCTGGAAGATATGGCACTACTTCCGCAACAATAAGGAAACGCGGTTCTCAGTAAGCTTCCGCGACGAGCGTAATGGTACGACGGTGAGAGAGTCCGAAGGTGGCAAGGAAACCACATACTCTCCCTCTTCGCCTATTCAGCTCCGCGAAAAAAGTGAGAAGGCCTGGAGCGGGCAAAGAAAGCTGGAATGGATTCAGTTTTTTGTGGCCTTTGGAGTGGCCCTACTCGGCCTTATAGCAGGGGCACGGGCAAAACTCATGGAGCTGGATGTATTCACTGGCCTGGTTGGCGTGTTCCTAATTGGTTTTGGGGCGGATACGGTGAAGAACATTGTCACAAAGCAATCGCAAGGAACTGCGTGACTACGCGACTTGGTTTTTCCCCATATAGGTGCACGGTCCCATATTCCGAAGCTCTGCTCTGTCCGCCGGACCGAGTTCTTTTTGCTGCTCCCAGATCGGGGCCACGCAGTGGGATTGCCCGGAGAGAAGTACACCATTTTCCCGCCGGGTTTGTATGATGTTTGACGCGCATTGAGCATAGAGACGATTCTGCACTGGGTGTTTGATTGAGAGGATAGAAACATGTCTACAGAAATCGCGAAGATACTTATCACCGTAGCTCTCGCTGCCTTCGGTTGGGTGGTCGTTCATATCTTCAACTCGCAAAGAGATCTAAGGAATAGGCTTTTGGAACTGCGATTAGGCCGCCTATATGAAGCGTTTATCAATCTGTATGTCTTTATAGGTGAAAAGGTGACGCCCGAGTCAGTCAGTGATTTCCAGCGTGCTCTGGCGGATATTCAATTGTATGGTACCAAACAGCAGGTTGCATATGCGCACGGCCTCCAGACACAAGTGGCTGAATCTTCAGATGGTAATCTCGATATCGCCGACCTATTGACCGTTCTGCGCGATAGCATCCGGCGTGACCTAAATCTGGAGGAGCTCTCCACCAAGCCGTTCAAGCCAGTGATTACAATAAAGAGCGAGTCCCCGAAAAACTCATAGACCAGTAGCAGTCCACGGGTTTTCTCTCCCTCAGTGCTGCAGAGGGCTGACTACATATACTTGACCTTCGGTACCAGAACGGGCATAATCCAAATAGACCTCAGCCTCAATGCTCCTGCATTCTATCTCGCTTGTGGATTTTCCCTTCCGCAGGGGCTTTTCACAAATTACCGTTCTTCAAGGTCCAGAATCTGAAAACGGTGGTAGTTTGACAGGTGTAGGTACTCTCTTTGAGAAACGCGGTGCAGCTTCGGTTGCGCACCTTGGCGAAGCCGAAGTCGTCCCGGCCCCCGGCGCAGTCGTTCTCGGCGCTATTGGTATAGGTTCTGTTACTTGGCTACGCGGACGCAGGACGCTGTAAACTATCTGCTCGGCCTCAGCAGTCGCGCTCGTTGATTCTGCCCTCTATCGCTTCTATGCGCTTTTCAAGGTCTTCGACCTCTTTGTGCTTGATGAAATACTCGATTATGTCGTTGCAGGCCAGGCGCTCCAGCCTGCCGAAGCTCTTGAAGTGCCATATTTTTAGGGGGTTTTAGGCCGTAGGATTGATGACCTGGCCTTGACCCGTCCTTAGCAAGCGGTGATTTCAGAATCAGGGCTAAAAGGGCTGTTTTCCGTCACGCAACCGCTGTGCCACCAGGCAGGCAGTTTCTTCACTGGCAGGCCCCTTGCTATTAACTCTGCCGAATCGAGCAGCATCACAAGGTCCATGTTATACCAATTGCATTTAATAATANNCATTAAATAAATGCAATTGGTATTAGACTGTTCTGTCAATTTCTGCTGGTAGGTCAGCCACTCCTGGAGATTTTCAGGCAAACCCCCCTCTTTCTCCCCACCCCGTATCCTATAGCAACAAACGCTCCCAATCCATAGACGCATAGCTCCCCATACGTTTTGTAATCGCATTTATCCTTCTTACTTTTCTTGTGGGTCTGCCCCTGTACGTCCACCGTTTGACTTTCTCCCGAAGCTCTTGTACCTGTCTTTCGGCCTTTAAGACATATCCTAATTGGCCAAATCGCCCCAAACGACATTCGTTCCGGCTTTCGTAGGACAGGTCGTAACAATGCCGACAGCCAAAGTATTTACCGCCTGACGATAAAAACAGCGTCCCAACCCGTCGGCCACAAGGCACACCGTTCCTAACCAGCGGGCAAATAAACCAATATCTTTTACCGCTAAAATTGCATTGCGTTGTTGTCAAAGCTACTTTGTAATCGTAGTCTGTTTTATTGTCCTCTCTATCTGTGATTGTGTAGTTAAGTTTTATGTGCGGTTCATCCAGTACGTTCACAACTATCCCTACACTATTCGTATGGCCTGACAATTTGCGTGTCCAAGTCAGCCCCGTACCGTGAAAGCCTGTCAACAAGCCAAACTCTTTCAGCTTAAAGATGCTCAGCTTCGTACAATCTTCTACCGTGTCTTTCTTGTCCCAGTAGTATCTGCCCATTTACTTTTCGCTCTTTTTATTGCCGAAATCATTAAGGATTCTGCACACATTTTGACTACATTATAGCTACACCTTTTGACATCAAGTCTCGGTAGATATAGTGAGTCATACGGTGGGGTAAACCATATACAGGTTTTCAATATCTCCGAAAAACATAAAAACTGCGAAACAGACCCATTTACTTAGCTACCCTGGCCAGTGTTGACATCTACATCCACCTCTACGGGGGCAGGCACGTTCTCCCCTGAGCGCATTCTTTGCAACCGCTCCAACTGATTCATCGCCTTGTAAAGCTGTCTTTCGATTGCTCCCTCATATCTCAAGAGCCGGTCTAACTCGTCTTTTGACGGTATGCTGCCCAGTTTCTTTATAACTTGTAGCTTGAGCTGGTTTTTCTCTATATCCTGCCTTAGAGTCGCAATCTGTTCTTCGTGATACTTCACCCTCTCATCGCAGATTTCTATCAGAGCTTGCCAAATATCATCGTCAGACCATTTTTTATCACCAGCCAGAAACTCTCTTATATCTTTTGGTTGCCATATTTTGTCTTCATCATCAGGCAGTATGTCCTCGACCCTACTACATAACCAGTCCCAAATATCCTCGTGGTCGTAAATCTCCTCTAAGGATTTTCCCTCTTTGTATATTTGGCTCAAATCCATCTTTCCCTTTTCCCACTGCTCAATTTCCGTTCGGTTTTCTTCTATCTGTCGCTCTATTTCCTCGTCTGTTTTATGTGTTTTGTTGCCCCCATAATTTGTTTCGCCGTAGTAATCGTTCGTCGCATTGTCTAATTCATCCCTGATAAGGCCCACCTCGTATCTATAAGCCCTGCGCAGTCTCCAGTAGGCAACTGCTATTTTCTCTACCAGCATTTCCTCCAAAGTTCCCTCTGGCTTAAGTTGTGTGCTCAGGTCTTCCATAAGTGCGTTAAACTCCTCTGGATTTTCCGCACCGTCTCCTATGGTAATTACAATCTCTTTGGCAAGAAGACCGTGCTTCAATGCGTTGTATTTGACTATCTCCTTGCCTTCGGGGGTCTTCACCCCGCCAAGTTGTGCGTTTTGCCTATTAGCTTCCAACTGCTTCTCAGATACGGTCATTGGGTATCTCCTTGAAATTGAGTTTTAACTAATGCTTTGATTGC
>JAFNGF010000010.1 GCA_017885385.1 Planctomycetota bacterium | reverse complement strand
TCCGCTGTCACGATGTTAAAAACCGGCTCGGGGCCTCGCTCGACCCTGGCGAAGTCACCAATGCGCACCGGATGTCCATTCACAACCTTGACCGTAAAGTCCTCGATCTCCTTGGGTGTGTGCAAACGCCCGTCAATCACCGTCAAATACAGCGTATGGTTCTCTTCGTGCATGCCCGCAGGGGCGATCAAGTTGTTTTGCTCCAAGGCCTCTGTGACATCCGAAAGCGCTATACGTGCCGATTGCAGCAGCATCGGATCCACAATAACGTGATACTCGGTCGTGCGCCCGCCGACAATATCGACCCGCGCGACACCGGGGATACGTAAAAAGCGTGGCTTTAGCTCGTACCTGGCCGTTTCCCACAGGTGCGTGATATCACGCGTTCCACTGGTCAGACTTACTCCGATAATTGGAAATGCCGAGAATGTCAAGCGACAGACACTAGTGCTGGCCGTGCTCGGTAGCGTGCTGCGGATCTGCGAAAGCCGACCGATCACGTACAATTCCGACTGGACCATGTTGACCTTCCAGTTGAAGAACACGCTGATCTCGGCCGAACCACGTCCCGTAGCCGTGCGGATCGTCTCGGCACCAGGAATGTCTTTCATGGCCTCCTCAATCGGTCGTGTGATCCTTGCCATCATTTCGTCGGCCGGCATAACTCCGTTATCTACAAGAATCACCACACGCGGAAAGTTCGTCTGTGGAAAAACCGAAGACGAAACCTTAAAGGCGGAATATACCCCTCCCATACACAAAGCCAAAGTGATAAATGTTATCGCGATGGCATGTCGAGCTGCGAACCGACCCAATAACCATTGGTGCTCTGACGCCGCCGGATCGATACGACCGGGTTTTTGAATAGGCTTGTCGGGCACGTTCATAGATCTTTCATTCAGTTGACCCCGGCATAGTGATGCCGGGGTTAACCGGTTAGCCCCGCAATTTTATTGCGGGGTTACTTTTGCCCAATGATTCGAATCTTTGTTTTGTCCGGCAGACCGTATGTGCCGACGGTCACCACTGCCATTCCTTCCTTCAGCCCTTCGCCCTGGATTTCCACCAAACCGCCTTCGTGCAGGCCAAGTGTCACGGACCGTTGATATGCCGTATCGCCCTGCACGATTGCGATGACCGTATCGCCGTCAACAGTTGTAACCACGCCCTCTTCGGGAACGGTCAGGCAGTTTTGATGTTCTTCGTGAATAATACGAACCTTAACGAGCTGCCCCGGTCGCAAGTGCGAGTCGGGCGGCACAGGCGCACGCACTTCGACCGTCCCAGTTTTGTCATCAACCTGGGAATCGATAAAATTGAGGCTGCTGCGCACGATGGCTGTCTTTGCCGCTCCGTCGTCGGCTCGGATGCCAGTGTCGATGTTCACCTGCTGACCCAGCTTGAGCAACGAAATCTCTCGGCTTGGCACCTTGGCGGTTACAACCAATCGCTCGGAGTCGTGCAGTTCCGCAAGCTTCTGGGCGGCAGTGACTGTTTGACCGACTCCCGCATCCACGCGGATGATCGTACCGGAGAACGGTGCCGTCACTTTCAACAGGGACTGTCGGATCTGCGCAGTGGCCAGTTCGCTCCGGGCTGCATCGAGCTGCTGTTTCGCCTCCAGGAAGAGCTTTTCGGAAGTGCCCTGTACTTCTCGCAACTTCTCCTGCCGCTCAAATTCCTTCTCGGCCAGCTCAACCGCTTTTTTCGCCATCTCCACTGCCGCTTCGGCGACACGACTGTCCATAGTAAAGAGGATATCTCCCTTGTTGACCCGTTGACCTTGCACACAACAGGCTTCGGTGATTATCCCTGTATCAGGTGCAGTAATCGTCACAGCCGCCGGAGAGGTCGTGCCACTGCCCGGGTCTAAATCAACCTGGCCGTAGGCCTGAACGTACCCGTGCAGAGTCGAACGTTGGATATTTCCGACCTGCACTGCTACTTCAGCAGCCACCTCTGGCTCAGCCTCTTCTTCCGTAACCGGCTTGTTCTGGAAAAGATAGTAAACGCCGACCGACCCGGCAGCCAGTATGACCACGCCGAGCAGCGTTCTCAACTTGTTCATGATGTACCTCTCTTATCGATATCGGATTGCAGTACCGTCTCTTGCCAGTCCGACAAGTCGGCAGGGCTCTGCATCGCGTCCTCTAACTGGCCCATGGCCTCCTGGACATCAATGCGGGCCCTGAGCAGAAGCAAAGCATTGCTGTTCTGCTCGAGCCGAGCCCCTGCCACCGCCAACATGAGAACCTCCCCAGCCTCAAACATCTTTTGCATCGTCGTGGCCTTTTGCTCCAGTTTTTCCGCGATGACCTCAGCGGTACGGGCCTTGTCCATCGAGGCCTTGAGACCCGCGACCGCCCGTTCAATCTGGCCAAGGATATGACTCTGCAGGGCGGTGAACTCAGCTGCTGCCTCGGTCCGCCGGGCCTCGGCTGCTGCGATGGCGCCCCGATTCTGATTTAGTACCGGCAGCGTTAGTGAAATACCCAGTGCCCACTTGTTATCCCCCTGATCGTACTCGTAGCCGGGACCGATATCAATGTCCGGATACTGCCTGGCAACCTCCAATTGCAGGCTCGACTGGGAGGCCTGATAAACCGCAAGCGCCGCCAGGACATCGGCGCGATTCAACAGAGCTCGACGTCGGACCTCTGGTTTTGGAAGAGTGCTCGGCAGCCCCTCGAAGCCATTGAATAAGATGTCAATTCCATCTAGTGCCTTGGCCGGAACACCGATGGCATCGGCCAGCTCCACGCGCGCCTCAGCCTGTCTCTTTCGCGCGTCCAGCAGCTCGACAACTGTCGCATGGAAGTCGATACTCGCCTGGTTAACCACAAGCCCGGAGATCTCTCCCGCATCTAACTGCTGTTGTAGGAGCTCCAGACACTGTGCCTGAATGCTCCGACGCTTGATGAGCAAGCTTTCGGTCTCATTCGCCCCATAGAGGTCGAGCAGAGCCTCTCGAACACGACTGCGTACCTGCCAGGCTACCGCCGCGATATACATTCGGGCCGCCTCCGAGAGGTGCTCGGCCTGGGCGAGTTGGTAGCCACGTTTGCCAGCTGTTACGATAGGAATCTCAACGGCGGCCCCCACTATCCAGCGAGATATCGACTCTGTTGTGGAGTTAAAGCCGGGGCTCACAGTGACTTTCGGATTGGGAGGCTCTCCGGCAGCTTTTACGCCCGCCTTGGCGAACGCCCATCGTGCCCTGGCGACGTCAAGGTCAGGATGATAAAAGAAAGCTGCCAGGGTCAGACTGGTCAAATCCCACGCTTGCAGCGGCCATTGGGCGGCCGGTATATGCGCTTGCATGTACGTATTTAGATCGGTTCGGTTCAGCGTCCGTGATTCGAAGCTATCCAGGCTCTTGGTGGCTGAAAGCGGTTGGTCATGAAAGTGTGCACAACTATTTATCGTGAGTACAAAGATTATCGCAAGCAAACGTTTCACCGATAGTCTCCACGATGCCCGCCCCGAGCCCAGTCGAGGGGTCTGCCGATATGGGATAACACCTGACACGCCCGGGACAAACCAGATTCCTCGACTCCGCTCGGAACAAGAATTCAACTGCCCGTAAATTCTTTCGAGATCAGTCGACCCCGCCATAGTGATGGCGGGGT
>JAFNGF010000009.1:7969-8153 GCA_017885385.1 Planctomycetota bacterium | reverse complement strand
CCACATAGGGCAAGAGAAACTCGACAATACTACCATTACCAGTGGCAGAGACCGAGCAGCCTCCACCTCCACCGCCTCCGCCAGTTCCACCAGCCGTGCCCTCAACTACGTAGACTGGTGTAAAGTGCGTTGTTTTGAAGGACACAGCATGCAAGGTCGGAGATATTACAATATCTTTGATGTC
>JAFNGF010000009.1:0-7815 GCA_017885385.1 Planctomycetota bacterium | reverse complement strand
CACCGGCCGGGACAGTGACAGAAACGTCTTCCACACTGTCTATGTCACCAATCGCGGGCTTCGCCAGGAGCCGATGCCGTCCCACCAATAAGAAATAAAGTCGGTAATAGCTCCGCTATCATTCCTCTGCCTCGATATGACTAAGGCCATATCACGAAGCTCTCGCATACAGGTTATTCCCCCCAATTGCCAGGCGGAAAGGCCAATATCCACAGCCTGACGTTCTGCCTGCCTGATGCTGGCTGCGTCGGTTTTCAAAAGCGCCGCCAGCTTTTCTGCCTGAGGTCTAAGAGCTTGCTGCCAGTGCAGCCGATCCTGCTCTTCTTTGGCAAGGATATCGTCTAAAAGTTGCTGGTGCTCTTTCTGTTTTCTTTCTCGCTCGGCTTTGGCCTGGGTAAGGCGTTCGGCTCGATGTCTTCGGCTGGAAGGCGGCAGGATTGTCTCCAGCAACCCCGTCAGTGGGTCCACAATCACCCAGACTAAAAAAGTGGTGGCAAAAGTCCCAAGCGCAACCCCCACCAGGAATTGTATGACTTTATCTTCGCCTATCGTTGCCAAGCAGCCTGCAACGCCGCCCAAGAAAGGCGCGGCTGCGTAGAATACCATGTAGGAGTGCGTGCTTGTCAGGGGGTGCTCTATTTCTATGTTCTGATTGCGACTAACCCCTCGAAAAATTGCGAATAGATATAGAGTTATTAGCAGAGAAATGAGAAAGGCCGAGTACCCGGAAAGGGAAAAGATTACCCACCAGTGGAAGCCTGCCTCCCGCAGGGCTAATGCCAGAATATAGACGATGCACAGCACGAACCAGAGCGTGCTGGCAAGATGAATTGCTTTTAGCGTCCTATGTCCGGACCTGAGCATGTCCTCTCATCACGTAACTGCCGTTATATGTTTTTCGCTACATACATTGGCGACCTGGAAACCTCATTAGTAGCCGCCGTAGCCGCCGCCGCCGCGGCCGCCGTACTCTGGCTGCATAATATAGTATCCCGAAAAGGCTCTGGCGATCGGCCGGATTGCCTCCTCTATCTTCATAGCCACTGCTGCCAAGACCGTTGGCGGCACATATATTATATCACCGTCTTGCAGGAGCACATCTTTTGTGGTATCCCCGTGCGCAATCATGCGGTCAAAGTTCACTTCGAAGATTTTAGGTCTAATATTCTCGTCGGCGGAAGGTCTTATTACCTGGATCCGCTCTTCCCAGGCCATAGGGTTAGGTTGAGCCTGGGCGAGAGCATTTAATACGGTATCGCGGCCGCTATACACCTTCGGACCAGGCCTATCCACCTGACCCAACACGTAGTAGACTTTGCTTGCATACGCAACAATACGCACATCGATAGGGCTGTCTCCTGGCAGTGTATAGAGCTGGGCTGCTTTTTGTTTCAACCCATCGGCAACCTCTGCCGGCGTTTTTCCGGCTGCTTCTACCTCGCCTATCGCCTCGAAGCTGACTTTGCCGTCCGGGCGTATCCGTTGCCGCTGCATATTGATCTCCGGCACTTTGGCGCAGTGGACCTCGATCTCGTCGGGCGGCTGCAGAACATACTTCTCGCTCGTTACTTGAACCTGGTACGGTCTCAAGAATGCTTCGATGTCCTCGCGACGAGACGAGAAGCAGCCTGCCAGACTAATCATGACCACCGAGAGGATCAAAGCCGTGATTATGCGTATGTAGGCCATTGTTAAGCTCCTTCTACGAAAAGGTTCCCATCGTATTGTCACTATTGCTGTCCCATTGCAGCTCGGTGTTTACCGAGCCGCCACCAAGGCTCAATAATCCGTAAGGCTAAACTATAGTAATTATCGTACCTTATGTTAACTTTCTTGACAAATTTTATTTGTTTCGGGGAGCATTCCACCCAAGGCTTGATAGTTTTTGACTTGACAAAGCCCGATTGTGGTGGTAGCGTGACTGTTAAAGGTCTCGATCTGGAGGATAAAGTTATGAATAAGCACTCACTTTTGGCTGTTGCGTTCGTTCTGGCGCTTCCCGGTTCACTCTTTGGGCCTGCCCTGAGCAAAGTCGAAGGGGCTATTGTCTACTCGGGCTCCCAGAATGTCACGCTTACGTTGCAGGGTGGTATGTCTCCGCCGGCTGAGATGGCAATGATTAGCATTGCCGGCTCGGGCGAGAAGTGGGACGACTTCACCATCATCCTGGAGTACGAAATGGGAATGCCGGGAATGACCGGAATGACGATGGGTATGACTAGGTTGACTATCCTTGGTGGTATGGGTATTGGCATGGCGATGGGCGAGGTGGTCGGCTTCGACGTGATGGGGATGGGGCGAGCACTTAATCTCGCTCCCGGAGCCTTGATCGGCCCCGAGTTGCCTCTTGCCGACCACGGGCTGGCGGTGCTCCTTTCAGAAGGCATGGGGGGACGGACAACCAATGGGGAATTTGGTGCTTCCGGCGGCTATATCGGGCTGGTTTTGCCGGGCAGTGCCTACCATGCTTGGCTGCGCCTGGCAAACATGTCTAACGTCGGTGCAAACAACCAGAGCGTCACATTCGACGGATGGGCGTATGAGGACGTAGCTGGCACCCCGATCCGCGCTGGTGATACCGGCCCCGGGCCAGGTCCGTGCGGTTGGCAGAGCGGCGACCCGCACAAGATGCACTTCCCACAACTGCCCGATCCCCAGGGCTGGGATGTGGATGTGACCCCCGCCTTGGTGGCCGACGACTGGAAGTGCTCAGAAACCGGCCCGGTCACCGACATTCACTTTTGGTACTCCTGGCAAGGTGACAAGGTAGGGATAATCGACCGTATCCACGCCAGGATATATTCCAACATTCCCGCTGGAGATAGCGCTTACGGCTACAGCGTGCCGGGCCATCTTCTATGGGAAAGAGTCTTCGGTCCGGACGAACTGAATCTGCGTCACTGGGCAACCGGCAACCAGGGATTTATAAACTGGAGAATCAACATCCAGGGATGGATAATGAGAGACCAGGTAACCAGACCAAACGACCATAAGGATATCTACCAGTGTAACATTTGTAACATTACCGACCCGTTCATTCAACAGGCCGGGCAAATTTACTGGCTCATTCTTTCGATTACGATCCGTGACCCGGTCGGCACGCACATCGGCTGGAAAACGTCACTTGACCACTTCGAGGACGGTGTGGTCTTCTGGGGTTCACCGACAGGCATAGGGGGCTGGATAGAGCTGCGCGACCCACAGACGGAAAAGTCACTGGACCTGGCGTTCGTAATTACCGGCGGCGAAGAGGCAAAAGCTGAGCACGACCTGGGCGACGCACCGGACAGTACAAACAGCTCCGGCACTACGATGACCGCATATCCCAAGGGCGGCCCGGCTGGAGTACCTGCGAAATATCCGACGGTGTACGGCGCTGGTTCTCCGCCTTACGGGCCAGTTCACTGGCAGCCCAAGGCAGTAGCCTATTTAGGCAACGGTGTCAGCCTCGAGAACGAAGCAGATATTGGCCCCGACGAAGACGGCACAAATAATATTGATCCGCGTAATGACAGCCCGGACCTCGACAAAGCTGACGATGGGGTCGCGGTGCCTTTGGTTTTGCCGCATTGTGAGCTGACGAGTTTCGATTACTGGGTAACGGTCGTGCCGTTGGCGACGATTGAGCCGCCGCCTTTGTATGTGAACGTGTGGTTGGATTGGAACCGCGACGGCGACTGGAACGATGTGTTACAGTGTCCAGACGGCACGATGGTTCCGGAGTGGGCGGTACAGAATCAACTGCTGCAGTTTGTAACATCGGGTACGTATAATGTCACTACGCCGGCATTCACCTGCTGGCAGCCTCAGGCAGTCCCGGCGGAAGAGCGAATCTGGATGCGCATAACACTTTCCGAGCAGCAGTGGGGCATGGTTACTTCCGCCGCTCGCGCTGGCGGCGACGGACCTGCGGCGGGCTACGAGTTTGGCGAAACGGAGGATTACTATTTTGTGCCGGAGGTGGAGGTGCCGCCTGAGCCTAAGCCGCCGGCGGAGCATCTGAAGTGGTCTCAGCCGCCGGTCGAGTGGGACCCAATGTCTAAAACACCTATATATTGTGGCTGGAACGAGCCGTCTTTCTGCATCAAGCCCAGTGGTGTGCCCGGCGCCGTATCACAAGCGCTCTGGCATATTGTCGCGGATGACTTCCGCTGCCTGGGCAGTATGCCTGTAACCTCGGTTCACTGGTGGGGGTCGTACGAAGGTTGGAATAGCCGCGAACCGCCCGATACCAAGCCGACTGCCTGGCAAATAGGATTCTGGTCAAATGTTCCTGCCAATCCTCGTGCTGAATTCGGCTTCAGCCATCCAGGGAAGCTGCTTTGGCAGATGGAGATACCAGTCGAACGCGTGCACGAAGAGTGGGCAGGCATCGATAGATTCCCACAAAAACCTTCCGATACCTGCTTCCAGTATTATGTGGAGCTAAAGCCGCGGGAGTACTTCTGGCAGCAGAAGCACATCGACCCAACTACGCGCGATGATGTCTTCTGGATCAGCATCACCGCCATTTATCCGCCGGTTACAGTTCCATTCCAGCAGTGGGGATGGAAGACGCGGCCGCAGCACTGGATGGATGATGCGGTAAGGTTCGAGGTACAAGGGGAATTCCCGACAGGCTTTTCGAACGAGTTCGGCATCGAGGAGCTTATCAGCACGTTGTGCGGCGAGAAACAGAGCTACGATATGGCCTTTGAGCTCGACACCGATCCGAATTACATCAAGTGGGAGCAGGCCTACACGGGCATCCGTGACTGGCCGCACTACGAAGACGAGGAATCTTTAGCTGTAGAGACAACAACCGGGATCAAGTGGACTCAAAAACCGGACCTCAGTGACGCGGGCATGGATGTGGACGCAACAGACGATCTACCGACAACTTGGCCGCTACAGGTTCTTGCGGACGATTTTAAGTGCACTGCCAGCGGGCCGATTACGCACATTCGCGTTTGGGGCTCGTGGTACAACGATGTTCTGCCTGCCGATTTTGCGGAAAATGTGGTCTTCAAATTGGGCATTTACGAGGATATCCCTGCCAGCCAGAGTCTGACACGCTACAGTATGCCCGGCAAATTAGTGTGGAGCCGAGATTTCAAGTCCGGCGAGTTTACTGCAACCAAGCACGCTGAGAAGCTGAAAGAGGGCTGGTTTGTGCCGTGCAAGCCGATTTACGAGCCTTCCGCAGATACTGTCTGCTGGCAGTTTGATTTTGACATCAATGTGCGCGAGGCATTTATCCAGCAGCAAGGTACTATTTATTGGCTGGCCGTTCAGGCGCAGATAGTACATACGCCAATGACCGAGGCGACGCGGTTCGGCTGGAAAACCTCAGCGGACCACTGGAATGATGATGCGGTCTGGCGTACGGAAATAATGCCGATTTCTCGCCCGTGGGAGGAGATGCGATACCCACAGAGGCATCCGTTGGAGGGCAAATCTATCGACCTGGCCTTTGAGATTACCAGCGAGACGCAGAAGGAGCAGCTACAAATCCGGCGTCTGGTAGCCGATGACTGGCTGTGCACCGGAATAACGCCCGTGACGGCTGTCGTCTGGTGGGGTTCGTATATCGGCTATCAGTATGAGGCGTGCCAGTGTCAGCAAATGACGCCGCCGGCCAAGCCCGACTACTTCCTGCTCTCGATCTGGACCGATGTGCCGACGTCTTCTGCCGTTCCGTATAGCCATCCAGGGGAGAAAGTCTGGGAGTACAAAGCTTACGATTATGACGAGGTGCTGGTCGGCTACGACAAGCATCCTGAATACACCATATTGATTTATCCGCCTCCGCCGGTTAGACGCGAGCCGGTGTTCCGTTATTCGGTGCGCCTGCCCCAGGAAGAATGGTTCTGCCAGAAGGATGTCAACAGCGTCTACTGGCTGAGCGTAGTGGCTGTCTACAAGAATCCGCAAGAAGCCCGCTATCCGTGGGGCTGGACTAACCACAAGTGTGCTGCGTGGGAGCCGCCCCCGATCCAAATCGGGGAAGTGCTGCATTGGAATCTGGATGAGACGGCCGGCGTAACTGCCAGAGATGATAGCGGCAACAACAACCATGGCACGCTCGTTGGCGATGCCAACTGGGTGGCCTGCTGCGGGCATGTCTGCGGAGCGCTGGACCTGGACGGCAAGGGTGACTATGTTAAGGTCGACACGCCGACAGGGCTGAATTTCGCTCCCGGTTCATTCTCCGCCTCAGCATGGGTAAGGGCAAGAGAAGTCACTGGTGGCTGGCGCACCATAATGGAGTACGACCGCGATGGCTGGGACCGCAACAGGTTCGGGATGTGGCTTACCGATGAAGGCAGGTTCCACGTCAGGGTTGGCTGGAACGCATGGCAGACGAACCAGAAGCTCAACGCCGACCAGTGGTACATGCTGACCGGCACGTACGATTCCAAGACGAAAAAGTTCAGCATGTACGTAAATGGTCAGTTTGATATCTCGGCGGACCTGCAGAAGGGTTTTACATCTGCGAATGTCGCCAAGCTGACGGTCGGTGTGCGTGGATCAGAGGATGGCGAGTATTTTAATGGGCTGATTGACGATGTGCGAATCTACAATTACGCCCTTAGTGCACACGAGGTCAAGGCCCTATATGATGCGAGCCGGAATGATGACGCCGTAGCCGGGCACATGGTGACAGATCCGACCGGCGCCTCGACGTGGGTCTGGGAAGAGCTGCATGACCAGCTTGGTATGAGTGAGGATATGTCATTTATCCTATTTACTGAGCCGGGCTGTTTCCCGTGCACATATTCGACATACGGGGACTGGTTAGCTCTTGGCAAGCCCGATTGCTGGTGTGCACCGCCCAACGGCAGCGGCTATCAGTGCGATGGTGACGCCGACGGCAAAGATTCGGNNTCGACCACAAGGATTCGGGCGGCATACTCAAGTACCGGGTTTTCACCGGCGATTTGACCAGACTCGTGACCAGCTGGAAAAAGAAAGATGCGCAGCTTCCAGGTGATTGTCCAAGGCCGGAATAGGGGCTAAGAACTTAAAGCTAAAAAGCAAAAAGTGTGGAATTCCACAGTTTTACCTTTTAACTTTTGCGTTTTCAGTTCTTCTTTTCGCGATAAGGCTTGCCGGCCTTGTAAAGCTCCAGGCGGGACTCCAGTGTTGCTGTAGAGGCCTTATTATTGCGGACGATTTCTATTGCCGCTAAGGTTGTTCGCACGGCCTGGTCGAATTGACCGACTTCAGCGTATGCCGCCGCAAGGGTGTCCAGCAGCGGGGGCGATTTGTATGCCGTGGCCTTGCAGGCCCACTCGCCCAGCTGGACCGCCCGAGGCCCATCGCGGTGTATGCTCAGAGGAGAAGTCGCCAGCACCCACGCCAGATTGTTGGCAATGGATACGTCGCCCGGGTTTGCGGCGTAGGCGGCCTGGAGGTACATCAGGGCCTCGCTGTACTGGCCGGTGTGGCTGAGCAGTGCTCCCAGCAAGCCGGCAATCGTGGCGCTGTTGGGCATGAGCGCAACGGCCTTGCTCGCGTATGGGATGGCTTCTTCCTCCCGATCAATTCGGGCAAGGGACGAGGCCAACAGGTATAGCGACTCAACGTGCCCCGGCTCTTCCTTCAGAGCCTTACGGAACTCCTCGATGGCCTGGGCGTACTGGTGACGCTGCTCATGAAAGGTCCCAGCGCGGTAATGGGTGTAGTAGTCTGCGAACTCCTGGCGGATCTCGGCGAACTGCTCCCTCGTGCTTTTAGAGCATTTTACCGCGGCGGATCGCGCCGCAAACATCCCGGAATTCGTCAATATCCAGAGGGAGCAGTTCGCCGAGATCCGCCAGGAGTTCGCAGACT
>JAFNGF010000008.1 GCA_017885385.1 Planctomycetota bacterium | reverse complement strand
ATGGTCATTACCCCCGGTCAGGGCGTCTCCTTGCAGTATCGGTCCACTGCGGGTCTGGACAGTACGAGTGTGCAGCAGACCGGAATCGTCACACCACAATGGATCAAATTGGAACGCGACGCTGCCGGCAACTTTACGGCCTATTATTCCGCCGACGGCAATACCTGGCCACAAATTGGCACGCCTATTAACATCACCATGCAAGGGGACGTCTATATAGGCCTGTCCCTGACCAGCCACAATACCGGTGCAACCTGTGTGGCCGAATTCTCCGATGTGATTACTACCGGCGCGGTTACCGGCGGGTGGCAGTCGCAGGACATCGGCATAATCAGCAACATGGCTGAGCCATTGTATGTGGCACTCCAGGATAGCACCGGCAAGGTTCACGTGGTAAACCACCCCGATCTCAATGGAGTGCTATCAACTGCCTGGCAGGAGTGGAACATTGACCTGCAGCAGTTCAGAAATGCCGGTCTGAACCTTGCGAGCATCAAGAAGATGTATCTTGGCCTCGGTAATAGAAGCAGTCCGAAGGCCGGCGGCACAGGTTACTTGTACGTCGATGACATCAGGCTTTATAGGCCCAGATGCGTTGCTTCGCTGGCAAAACCGACGGGCGATTTCAGCAACAACTGCACGGTTGACTATCCTGACCTTGCGATAATAGCAAACAACTGGCTGAAGAGCGCTTACGATGTTACGCCGGCAGCTGTTAGCACTGCCGGCCTGATTGCCCATTACAAGCTGGACGGCAACGCCAACGACAGTGTCGGCGGCCACAACGGCACCGCAGTACGCAGCCGGAGCTACACCACAGGCAAGGTTGGCCAGGCGATAGACCTGGATGGTATCGGCGATTTTGTTGCAACCGACGTTAACGCTACTGACCTTGGCATCGACGGCAATTCGCCCAAGACCGTCACCGCCTGGGCGTATGCACGCAGCTTTAATAACGGCGGCATCTTCGACATGGGCAACAATGTCAACAGCCAGAACTTCTCCGTAAGGACGATGACTCAGCCTAATACCTGGCGAGTACAGCGTTACGGCTACCCCATCTACGACTTCGACTTCACATATCCTTCTGCCAACGTTTGGGTGCATTTTGCCCTGGTATATGAGGGCGCTGCCGGCGGAGATAAGAGCTGGGCCTATGCCAACGGCGAGCTGGTCGGAAGCCAGATAGCTATGCTGGACACCGCAGATACTCGGCCCTTTGCGATAGGTGTGTGGAGCACTAACTACTTTGATGGCCTGATTGACGATGTGCGTATCTACAACCGAGCGATATCCCAGGCTGAGGTCGCCGACCTCGCCGGCAGGAACGCCACGTTTACCCAGCCGCTATATCTGCTGCTGACGCCGCAGGACCCTGCCGTGAACATCCACAATGACGGCACGATCAATCTGGCGGATTATGCTCTGCTGGTAGATATGTGGCTGGATGAGCTGCTCTGGCCGTAAGTGTAAGACGTCCACAGGCGGCGGGTACTTAGGATTTCCCCGCCGAGGGCCCGGCACGGTTTTGCAGCAATGAGTGGCACGCCCATCCTGGGCGTGAACCACGGGCTGGAAGCCCGTGCCACAGCCCAGCGAAGCCGTCTGATTGTGCCAGAAAGGATTTGTATCACGGCCTACTTTCTCGAAGGTCGAAAGATACGGCGGGCAGAACGCTGCCGTACCGGCAGCGGTTAAACATTGCCGCCCGCCAGCCGTATGGCCGGGTTAACCGCAGAGCACGCTGAGACCGTAGAGAAAAAAACAAAATTAAAAATCTCAGCGTCCTCTGCGCACTCGGCGGTAAAAACTTTGCCGCTTTGCGGGAACTCAAGGGCGATCAGCCCCCCTGCTCGGGGAATGAATCTGGAGTTGAAGAAATACCGCCAAGCCCCCCCTGCTCGGGGGCAAGGTTGCCCCTGCGAAAGCAGGGGCTCTTTTCCAAAGCATAAATAATAACGCCCAGAGCCGCAAATTTCCCTTGAAATAAAGGCCGATAATCTGGTATAAATGGTGTTGGTAGGATCCGCTGGTCTGGGCTTGTTGATAGCGAAGGAAGGAAGTGAGGGTAAAGTGGAGTTTGTCTAGCTGCAATTGTCAATCTTCAACTCTTTCAGAAGGAGGCACATTATGTACAAGAAACTGTTCTATTTGTTTTTTGTGTTGGCGTCGCTGACGGCGGTGAACACCGCTGTCGCCGAGCTGGTTGCGTATTATCCGCTAAGTTAAGTCGCAGAGCGACTGATGGTAAGGAGCAAGTATCATGAGAACTCGAGTAGTCTGGGTGACAGTAGTTTTGTGCATAGGATTCATGGGAATCGGTTCAAGCCACGCACAAGAAAACCTACTGGCTAACGGTGGCTTTGAGAACGGTGTTTTTGCGCCGTGGGGCACGTATGGCAGCGTTACCACAGAAGTGGTCAAACAATTGGTGGGCGCAGCGGTTCCCGAGGGTCCGATTGAGGGAGCCTTTTGTCTGCATATTACAGTCCCCACAGCAGGTGCAAACTTCTGGGATGTTGGTCTGCAGCACGGAGGACATACTTTTCAAGCAGGCAAGAAATACACTCTTTCCGCCTTTTGCAAGTGCAAGCAGGGTACACTGCAGATCAATTTCAAGCCGGAACTGGCACAAGATCCATGGACGGCATATGGTGAGCAGGTCATCACCATGACTGACCAATGGAAAGAATATAGCGTAACAACTCCTGTTTTTGCTACGGACACAACTCCGGGCAGCATCACATTCCACATAGGTTTTGCAGCAGTTGAATTCTGGATAGATGGCGTAAGATTCTACGAGGGCGACTATGTCGCATCTCGTTCCAACGTGGCGCGATATCCTAATCCAAAAGATCGTTCTACGCACGAAGAGGTGTGGGCCAACCTGACGTGGACAGCAGGGGACCTTGCCGTCTCACACGACGTGTATTTCGGCGAAGATTTCGACGCCGTGAATGAGGGCACGGCAGGTACATTCCGTGGCAACAAACCCGATACGTACTTCATTGTTGGGTTCGCCGGTTGTCCATACCCGGAGGGCCTGGTCCCCGGCAAGACGTATTACTGGCGGATTGACGAGGTCAACCCCACTCATCCGGACAGTCCGTGGAAGGGCACTGTGTGGAGCTTCTCGATTCCGTCGAAGAAGGCCTATCAGCCCAGCCCGGCCAGTGGAACAAAGTTCGTGGACCCGGCTGTGGACTTAACGTGGCAGAAGGGCTACAAGGCCGCCATTCACTATGTGTACTTCGGCGACGATTACGACACTGTGAACAACGCGGTTGGAGCCGTGCCCCAGCCAATGACGACTTACGACCCCAAGACACTGCAATTCGAGAAGACGTACTACTGGCGGGTTGACGAGTTCGACAGCAAGGATATGCACAAGGGTGACGTCTGGAGCTTTACCACTGCTCCGCCCGGCCTGGGTAAGGTCCGGCGGGAAATATGGGAGAATATCACCGGCACCGACTTGAACGCGCTCAAGAGCAATTTCAACTACCCCAGTAACCCAACAGTCAGTGATGAGCTGACGTCGTTTAATTCGCCGGAATATGGCGACAACTATGGTGGCCGGCTTCATGGCTGGCTGCACGTGCCAGTTGCCGGCGATTATACGTTCTGGGTCGCCGGTGATGACCAGACCGAACTGTGGCTGAGCACGGATGACGACCCGGCCAACGCGGTTCTAATTGCCAGTGTGCCGGATTACGCCAACCCCCAGGAGTGGGAGAAATACCCCAGCCAGCAGTCCCAGCCCATCACCCTACAGGCTGACCGATACTACATTATGGCGTTGTGGAAGGAAGGCGAAGGCGGCGACCACTGTGCGGCAGCCTGGCAGGGTCCCGGCATCCCGACACGAGCGGTCATCGCCGGCACTTACGTGAAGCCTTTCGAGGCCTTATGGGCCCTCGGTCCGAAACCGGCCAATCGGGCAACAGATGTCAGCCAGACGACTGCGCTTAGCTGGAAGCCGGGAGAGAAAGCGGCCAAGCACGACGTATACTTCGGCACGAACGAGCAGGCTGTGGCCAATGCCGGTACCACAACCACAGGCATCTATCGAGGCCGGCAGAATCTTGACGCTACCGGTTTCATCCTTCCCGAGGCGCCGCTGGAATGGGCCAAGACCTACTACTGGCGCATCGACGAGGTCAACGACCTTGAGCTGGCAAGTCCGTGGAAGGGCAACGTCTGGAGCTTTACCACCGCCAACTTTATTGTTGTGGACGATTTTGAGCAGTACACGGACGATGTCGCCAATAGAATATTCAGGACCTGGCTGGACGGATGGGGCTACACCGAACCCGCGCCCGGCTACGGCGGCAACGGCACCGGCTCGGCTGTGGGTTACGGTCAGGCGCCATTCACTGAGCAGACTATCGTTCATAGCGGCAAGCAGTCAATGCCGCTCGCTTACGACAACTCCGGTACGGGCGGCAAAGCACGCTACTCAGAAACACAACGCGAGTGGACCACGCCACAGAATTGGACCACAAAAGGCGTCAAAGCATTGACCCTGTGGTTTCATGGCGATCCGAATAACTCTGCCGAGCCATTGTACGTGGCCGTCAAAGATAGTCTCGGCAGAACCAAGGTCGTCACCCACGCGAATCCGGATGCGGCGATTTCAAATAGCTGGCAGGAGTGGAACATCGACATGAAAGAGCTCATTAGTGCCGGGCTCAATCTAGCCAGCGTGAAAACGATGTATATCGGCCTGGGCAACAGCGTCAGTCCCAAGGCCGGTGGTACGGGCACCATATATATTGATGATATTCGCCTGTATCTGCCCAGATGTATCGCATCAGTCTTGAAGCCCGCTGCCGACCTGAGCGGCAACTGCGTGGTCGACCAGGCTGATGTCGAGATCATAGCCGATCTGTGGCTGGATAGTGGTTTCCAGGTTACGCCGGCCGATCCCGGCACTACTGGTCTGGTAGCGTACTATCCGTTCAACGGCAACGCCAACGATACGGTTGGCGCCCATAATGGTACTACCG
>JAFNGF010000007.1 GCA_017885385.1 Planctomycetota bacterium | reverse complement strand
ATTATGTTAAGACACAAGGGCATTTTCGGTGGAGGACAACTAATGAACAAAGTAATGATATTGGCGGCATTTCTAAGCATGCCTTTGATTGCTGCAGGGGAAATCTCGACAAGAGTCTGCTTGGCCGACGGTAATACGCCCCTCGAACTGGCAGATCCCAACGTCCCATTTGTATATCGAGACATCATGGTTGGAACCAAGCTGACTATTATTGTCAGTTCGGACACCGGCGGGCATTGGGGGCAGGATGGCGGTGGTTTATATGTCCCAGCCTCCGACATCAGTCGTGGAGTGCTTTCGGGCCGGGATTACAATGCTACCACCGACGACTGGGCAGGCTCTCGCTTCGATGCCGCAGGTAAGGGAGCTCGTGTATATAGTTGGCAGGACGAAGATGTTATCGGTTTTGACTTGTATGGTCATAGTAGTGCTACACGGGGAGACTGGTTTATTATCGACTATGAGGCCTTGACAGTAGGTCAGTGCTATGTGGAGTTCTGGGATTACAATATGAGTTGGGATTGGCCCATCTGCTGTCATCAGTTTTCTCATGTTCCCACGCGTGATTTCGATGACAGTACGAAGGTTGATTTTGCTGACCTTGCTATCTTTGCCTCGCAGTGGCTTGAAGCAGGTTGTATCGACCCGAATTGGTGCGAAGGGAGTGATCTCGACACCAATGGCACCGTGGATTCTAATGACCTCGCGCTGTTTGCTGAGTATTGGCTCGAGAGAACTCAATAACCCGGTTGCCTTGCAGGTTACCAAGAAAGTTTGAATAAAGCCTGCTGTTGACAGAGCACAGCGGATATTAACTCGTTTTCTGAGCCGGAAACAAAGCTCCTACCATTTGAATCCCTTCCTCCTGAAGATCAGAAGTAGTTATGAGTCGTGGGTCAATGTCCGCGCTCCAAGTTCTCTGCATCGGGTGCATTCGGTCGTGAGTTGGACTACTCGTGTGTCGTTGACAGGACGGATTCGTGGCAAAGCCCTCGCTGTTACCTCGCCTTAACCGTGCTGCCCGCCTCTCATCTCGTGGTTTTTTGCCATTTTTAGGCTATTACGCAAAAAAACAATCAACATCTGCTAACTCAGACTCGCCAAATATACGAAGAAACAGATGACAGGGTTTTGGCCTGTGAATTTCTGGAGGTGGGGTCGTTTTGCGAACCCAAATCGAAAGGAAGGAGGAAGTTATGAACACCAAACATTTTGTGGTCAGTATCCTTATTGTGTGCTCTCTCAGTTGTGTTGCGTTTGCCGATAGACCGCTGGACAGAGCAGAGATTCTCCAGATATTCGAGAAACTGACAGCCCAACCGAGAAAGACCTGGATACCTGCCGGCACGATTGAGGCGACCCACAAGGAGTACAGCGCACCAAAAATACAGGACACGTATGAGATCGACCGGCAAATCAAGGAAAAGGTTCGGGAGTATCAAGACAATCAAGACAAACGCGAGCTGACCGAGAATCTCCAAAAAATGAGACTGGATGCCATACCGTTCAATGTTCGGTATAGATTGTCCGACGAACATACAATGAATTCGACCGTGATCGTAAAATTTGATGGAGAGAGATTCCATTGGGAAATCAACGTTGATTCACGTTCAGACTCAGTCAAGCCGAACCAAGACCTGCTGGGCAACTACATGACCGAGCAGTTTGACCTGGACTGGAACAGAAGGCGTATATTTGCATGGGACGGCGAAAAGTATGCTACCTACTTTCTACCTGGCAACTACGCAATTGTAGACACCACGGGGAACACCCCTCACCATGTCAATGGTCCATTGACAGCAGGCATCATACCATGGGGATACGGCTACTATGAGTATGAAAACCTTTGTGCCATTGAGTCCTCGGCTGCTGAGAGATACCTTGACGGGCAAAAGCAAATATATCTGAAACTCGGTAACCCCGATGGCTCAGATATGCTTTTGGTAATGGACCCACAGAAGGATTATGCCGTAATGTCTTGTTCCATAACCAGACCCGGGGATTCAACTACCCTGATAGAATACTCGAATTACCGGTTGGTGGCAGAGAGATGGATTCCTTGTGCCATTTTGATAGAGCGGTACGACGGTCTTTCAAACAGACTTTTAGCCAGTGACCTCTGGGACTTCACCCTGGTTAGCGGTGATGTTCCCAGAGCCGACAGTTTTGACGTAGAGTATAAACCTGACGCATTAATAGAGTACCGTGCTCCTGTCACCGATAAGCCCCTAATATACCGTTATTCAGACACGATTGATACGGACCTGCTTTTGGTTGAGAGATTGGTGGCTGCAGCCTCTGAGGGCATACAAGTCCAGAACTGTGCAACAATAGCAATGAAATATGCTCTGTCACAGTTAGGCAAGCATGTTACGGATGAGCAGCTTGCTAAATTGATGAGCGACCCAGATAAGACTACAAGTCTGTACGCTATGAAGGAGTTTTCGCAGAAGCTGGGCTTGTACTGTCGTGCTGTCAGAACTGACATTCAGACGCTTAAGGAGCTGTATGGCTGCCAAGCAATCCTGCACATCCCTGGGAAGAACCATTTTGTGGTCCTGGGAGAAATTGATCACGAGTATGTGCGGAGCATAGATTTGGCAAGCAACAGCTTCTTCTATCGGACTGATATAAATTTCTTTGACATGGACTGGGCGAAAGGCACGGCTCTTTTGGTTTCCGATAAGCCTATACAGATACAAGGCAACTTCACTGAAATCGACGATGCCCGGCTTCGCAACATAATCGGCGGCTTAGGTTATGCCTGCACTAACCTTCTTCAGCAATACAATGTGATATTCTGCACCTATATCGGAGGGCTTTGCGAGGGTTACTACGAGGAGTACTACACGAGATACGGCTGCGCGGCTGCGGAGAGCGGAAGTTGCAGTGCCTCCAGAATGCTCAGGTACAAAGAATCGCCCTGTATAAACCACCCTTACGATCCCTACGGTTGCTATATAACGGGCGAATGGACATTTTATTATATGAGGGCATGTAATTAAGCAACTCATCTACAGGTAGACCGGCAGGGCAAATTCCTCAGTACCCCTTTTAGTGCTCGGTTATGGTTGACCTACAGAAGAAGTGATCATAAAATAAGCCATTATGAAATGGAGAGGGTTTAGCGTTATCGAATTACTCGTAGTTATTAGTCTAATTGTTCTTCTTACGGCTATATTACTCCCTTCATTGCAAAATTCAAGACGGCAAGCCAAAGCGACTCTATGTGGGTCAAATGTCAGGCAGTTGATTTTCGGCTTGATGAATTATGAAACCGAAAATGAAACCTTCCCTTATGCTTTTGATAACACTTTAATGGAGCCACCTCCGGGTGGTTATCCTGGGCGCTTTGAATACGATAGAACGGGATGGTGGTGGTTTAACCATATCGTTGATTATTCAATAAAAGACCTTGGAAGAGCTTCAGTCGTATGGTGTCCGTCCCAACAGATAGAAAATAACAAGCTTAAATATAATGTACTATCTGGAAATTATGGTGTGAATCAGTCAGTATGCAAAAGCTCATCTGGCAGGGGAAGCCAGATGGAATTTATTGGAATGCCCTTACGCGGTAGTGACATATCAAATCCCAGCCAGACTCTGCTGTTGGTGGACAGCGGCTATAGTATGATCAATTGGTGGCACGCAGCGGATATTCCTCCGGTTCTCCTTGGTAACAGCACAATTGAAGATAGCGCTTACATACCCGGTCTTTGGATAAACAGAGAAAGAGCGTTGTGGCCCGGCCAGGAAGAGGACGCTATAAATGGCCGCCATCCAAACAAAACTGTCAATGTTGGATTTGCAGATGGTCACGCCGGTCGCAAGAAGGCTGACGATTTGTTCGTTGAGAAAGCTGACGATCACTACAAAAACCTTAGCCCCCTCTGGAAGCCGAAATGAAATGCTGGCGCCCTAAGAAGATGCCTCTTCAATGACCTCCTGTATTTCACTATCGCTTAAACTTTCAACCACCTTGACTGATCTCAAATTGTATTCGCTATCAGCAGATGATTTTTCATAGAATTCAGTCCTTTGAGGAAGCTTCGTTGTCGGATCTAGAAAGACTCGCCATTTCTTGAATACTATAGAACCATCGTAAGCTTTTTCGCCCCACGTTAGATCATACACTTCAATGTTCCTAGTACTACCCTTTAAGCTAACATCAGTCACGCGGATCCATTCCGCATCGTGAGGAACTTCGGATATCCTGGAAAACGGAACCAAGTCTAAAAAACCAGCGATTTTTGGTTTAATACTGGCAACAACATCGTCAGCTAATTGCATTGTTTCGATTATGCCGGTATCCAGATGCTTATCTTTTCGTAACCGGTTAGCAACATCCCACAACACCAGTCGGTTCTCGCCTTTGGTCACGTAAACATTTAGCGCCCTATCAACCCATACCTCCTGGACTGGGTCTTGCCTGTCAGGAACAAAACTTGAGATGTGAACATTTTTGACTGTCTCAACAGCTTTGTAGATGCTTTCCAATGAAACCCCTTTGGCAGTTGGCGAGTTAAGCAGTAAAGTAATCGCTACAAATACGACTGCCGCCACAGTAGCGACCTTAGCCAGCGATATCAGATTCATTCGTGAGAGCTTTTGCTTCAGGGCGGCGCCTAAACCGATGATTGGGGCCGAATGTCTGACCTTTCGTGCGTCTTCGTGGCTGGTTACCTCAACGCGTATTGGGAAACCGGCATATAGATCATCAGGTCTACCAGTTGCTTCGGTCTTAGCGGACTCGCCCAGGTAGTATATTGTGACGACATCGGATTCGGCTCGTTCCAGGATAGCATATACGGTGCTATGCAGGTGCTGTATCTTAGCCAGGCAGGTTGGACAGCAGCGGATGTGTGAGGTAAGTGACAAGCGGAATCTTGCGTATTGGTCATTAGCAGGGTCAAGCCCGTACGGGATGACGTAATCAAAAAGATCGGCTGCTGAAACTTCATTACAGGGGNNATCCTTCCTGGCCAGATTTTTCACGCAGATATTGGTCCAGAACCGTTTCCCTGTATTGATACAAGGCTTCCCGGCAGCTCTGGCATGTGCACAAGTGCTTCAAAACCTCCTTGGTGGTTTCATGAAGGGCCATTGAGGCAACGGCCAAGATGCCTGCCTGGGCTTGCGAACAGCTCATGCTGTCCCCCGTCACCTCCTGGGCAAAAAGTTGGCTTAGTCGGCACAGCTGCTCACGGTTGAGGCCTAACTCGCGGATCTTCTCCAGGTCTTCGGTGCACTCCCGACAGTTGTCCAGGTGCGCTGTTATCGGGGTTGGAATCCTGATCTCCAGAGCCGGGTGCAGCAGGCCTGGGAGAAAGGGCTTTACCATGTCGCAAGTTACATGCTCACCGATATAGGCAAGGTGAAGTCTGAGCATCGTGGCCACAGCTGAACTGTGCTCCTCCTGTTCCGGTTCAGAATGTTCTTCGGCCTGTGACAACGCAGCGACAAGCTTGTTTATGCTCCCCTGGCAGTTTGTACACCCCTCGATGTGTTCGATAAAACGCTGTGGGATGGACTTTCGACTCTCGTCATAAAGAAAGTCATAGTAGTATATTTTGGCTTCCCGGCACAAAGAATCAGGGTCAAAAGCGATCATAGTAATCGTCCTGCTTCGCCATCAAAAGTTGGCGGATTTTCCTCAGTCCAACCGAAATATATCTGCTAACAGTTCTAACATTTACACCCATTCTCTCGGCTACCTCTGTGATGTTGTGGTTATGCCCATACCGTAGAGTGATCGCGTCGGTCTGGCTCTTGGGCAGTCGCCCGCTAATAAGCTCGAACATTATGTCCATTTGTTCTTTCTCGATTAAGGCGTTCTCGGGCCGGCATTTGTTGATAGAATTATTGGGTCGCTTACCATATTTTCGCATTAGAGTCCGGCCTGTTTGCGTCCTGCGGACTACATCGACAGCATCATTGGCTATTGCTCTATACAGGTAGGCTTTGATTTTCTTAACGCTTTCAGGGATGGGTTTCTGAACGAGGGCAAGAAAAAGGTCTTGGTATAAGTCGTCTGCGTGAGCTTGGTCCCGGACTTGCGAATGGATAACTGCGCGAATAAACCTTTCGTAGTCGGCAAAAACCATAGATGCAAGCTGCACGTTTTCCGCACGTCTTGCTGTATTCGCGTCTGCCACCGGTGTTGAACCTCCGGTTGTGGGGCAGCACCCACAACGTCACAACAAGAAGAAGCTTCCGACCGTAAAGAATCAGCCTTGGTTTGGTTGCGTTTAATATCAGTATACCACAGACTGTTGCAAATCTGCAACTCTGTTCACCGGAACTCCGAATGCGTAATGCGTGGGCGACGTCGCAGGTGATCGGGGTCTGGTCGAGCGGAAAGGCTGACTTTCGCTAATTCGTTGTCTTTTGTTGCTTTTTGTAAGTTCGCNNGTTTGCGGATATGCTGTTTATACGTTATCCAATCCTCTGTGTTTTCAGGCAACGAACTTGAGGCCAGCTCATCTGTGGGCGTAAATATCACAAGAACATTAGGTCTTGCCTGCCGGTCGATGTTCAGCCTTTGTTCGGCTTTCTCAAGCCGGTTTTCTATGCTCTTGGTCATACCGTCTCTCTTTTCTTGCTTTGTCAGCAAGGACAACGAAGTCTGCAAAAGTCTTAGCGCCCTCTATCTCGATAGTTTCGCCTGGATTGTCAGGGTCAGGCAGACGAAGCCAGACCTGCTTATCCTTGCTCACGTTTTTCTCAATCTTGTCGATTCGCCTTGCCAGGTTATACATCATCGAAACATCCCCTTACTTGTGAGATTCGACCAGCGTTTTGATTGTGGCTGTACCGCCCTGGG
>JAFNGF010000006.1 GCA_017885385.1 Planctomycetota bacterium | reverse complement strand
CTTCCAGCCTTCGCAGCTCGCTGCGCTGACCGCGGGGCAGCTGCTTCGGCGGAGTAGGCTCGGCGGAGGCAATCCCCCCGCCTTCGGCTGACTCTACTATATCGTAGCTACTCTTACCAGGCAACAATGTTCTCTTGACACGAGGGGACTGATTAGGTATAAATAAAGGTGATTAAGTGTGCGGTTTCGGCTTCAAGCGTGCCGGATTTTTGTAATTCTTGCCAGAGGAGGATTCGACCATTTGAAAAACGGCCCACTGCGGGGGCTTCGTGTTTCAGAACCAAGTTTTCGCATCCAATCAAGAGCTTTCATTCGGTTTCTTCCCTAATTGAAGGAGGTATGTTATGTGTAGAAAATTGGTTGTTTTAACTTTTGTCCTGGCGTTTTGCTTAGCCCCGATCCGGATCGGGGGCCGCCAATATTATCTATGTCTCGGATGCCTATGATGAGCGTGTCGATAGTATCCCGGATGACCAAGGTTGGGTAGACCTGCTCGTGGCACAGGGATACAATGTTGACTACACTAAGGGTGCGACATTAGGCAACGGCTACTGGCGTACGCTCGATGCCGCTAAAATAGCCCGTCTCAATGCCGCCGACCTGGTCATTGTTAGCCGGGCCACCGACAGCGGCGGCTACGCCACTGATGCCGCAGAGATTGCACAATGGAACTCTGTAACTACGCCGCTGATACTGCTGAACGTGTACATTGCCAGAGGCGGAACGGGCAGCAACTTCCGGTGGCGGTGGGCTAACAGCGAGAGTCCCGACTTGTCGGGATGGTGGAACTCCTACGCTTGAAGCTCTGGACCCTCACCATCCCATCTTCAAAGGTGTGGCGCTAGACGCCAAGAACCGCATCGACATCTATAATCAAGCCGTTGGAACATGCACGGTCTCATTTTTCAACTACACCAATATGGGCAACGGCACCCGAATTGCCAAACCGGCAACCCAGGATTGGACCATGATTGCCGAATGGCCAGCCGGAGTCCAGTTTTATCCTGGCGCCACTCAAACCGCCGCCGGCCGGCGAATGTTATTCTGTGCCGGGACACGAGAAGGCGTGGGCTTTGGCCGAGGTGAGTGCAACCTGAATGCCGAAGGCCGGAAGCTGTTCCTCAACGCTGTCGCTTATATGCCGAGCACGCGTGTGCGGGAACCGTGGGTAAAGGCTTGGAATCCCGACCCGCCTGACGGCACGCTAAACGTGGTCGCACCTTTGCTAAAATGGACTGCCGGAGAAACCGCAATATCGCACGATGTGTATGTGGGCACTAATCCGACACCGGGTCCTGCCGACTACAGAGGCCGTCAGCAACATACTATGTATTTTCACACGCCCCTTACTCCAGGAGCTACTTACTACTGGCGAATCGACGAGGTCGAAGGTGACGGTGTTACGGTCCACACCGGCGATGTATGGAGCTTTACTGCTGCCACCTTGACTGCCCATAGCCCTTCGCCGAAAAAGGTGCAAGGTGGGTCGACGTCGATGCAGACCTTACGTGGGTCGCAGGCTTCACGGCGATTTGGCACGATGTCTACTTCGGCACCAGCCAGAGCGATGTGGCTAACGGAACCGGCGGCACATTCAAGGTCAACCAGCCTACCACAACCTATCACCCCGGAGCCCTTGCGACGAATACAACTTATTACTGGCGGGTTGATGAAATTGAGGTTGATAAGACTACCAAGCACAAGGGCGATGTGTGGAGCTTTACGACCATACGTCCCGGCGGAGGCATCAGAGGACAGTATTATAGGGACACTAGTCTGAGCGGTGCTGCCGTGATCAACCGCATAGACCCCCAGATTGACTTCAACTGGGCGGCAGCCTCACCTGACGCATCGCTGCCGGTGGATAGTTTCTCGATCAGATGGAGCGGCGAGATAGAGGTGCCGTTCTCTGAGGCCTACACCTTCTACACTAATACAGACGACGGTGTGCGGCTGTGGGTAGCCGATCAGCTCATCGTCAACTTGTGGACGGACCGTCGGGCGCCGACAGAGGCTAAAGCTACGATTGAGCTGGTTGGCGGCCAACGGTATCCGATTGTAATGGAATACTATCAAGGCAACGCAGATGGAGACGCCGTGGCGCAGCTTTCTTGGGAGAGTCCCTCCATAGCCAGGCAGATCATTCCGCAGGGTGCATTGTGGCCGCCGCCCTCTTAGCCCCGGCCACTGGCCGGGGTACCCCGCCGAGAGGCGGGGGCTAACCGCCCGGCTAATGGCGCGACATACGTCAAGGATACCCCGACGCTTGATTGAAGATTTAAGATCGGCGATTGACAATTGAAAATCGCAAATCCATTGCCTGGACTGCCGGCGAAAAAGCGGATAAGCACGATCCCGATCCGGATCGGGGCGGTGACAAATGCCACGGAGCCTGCCCCGAGTCCAATCGAGGGGGCAACGGGCATCTATCGAGGCCGGCAAAATCTCGCTGCTGCCAGCTATCCCGATAGCATCGGGACTGAAGCTCCGCTGCAGTGGAACAAGACTTATTACTGGCGAATCCCGATCCGGATCGGGACTTCGAGGACTATACAGATGATGTCAGCAGCAGAATCTTCCAGACCTGGCGGGACGGATACGGATTTAGTGAACCGGCGCCGGGCTATCCCGGTAACGGCACCGGCTCGGCTGTGGGCTATAGTCAACCTCCCTTTGCGGAACAAACTATCGTTCACGGCGGCGGCCAGTCGATGCCGTTGGCTTACGACAACACCGGAGCGGGCGGCAAAGCCCGGTACTCGGAGACCCAGCGAGAGTGGCCCTCGCCGCAGGATTGGACCAGAAACAATGTTAAGGCGTTAACGCTGTGGTTCTATGGCGATCCTAACAATACCGCCGAGCAGCTTTATGTGGCGGTGGAAGATAACGCCGGCCACGTTAAGGTGGTGAACCATCCTGAGCTCGACTCGGTGCTTGGAGCCAGTTGGCACGAGTGGAACATCCCGATGGAATCGGGATTCAGCGCTGCGGGCGTAAACCCCAAGGCCATCAAGAAGATGTATATTGGCCTGGGCAGCCGCGTTAGTCCCAAGGCCGGCGGTACGGGCACTATATACATCGATGATATTCAGGCGTATCCCAGCAGATGCGTTCCTTCGAAGGCAAAACCCGCAGCCAGTCTCAACAACGATTGCGTGGTTGACTCTTTAGACGTTGTGATGATGGCACAAGAGTGGCTCGTTCGGGACGTCGCCGAGGATGTTTGGAAAGGTACGTTCTCCAGCCAGGATATCGGTGCACCGACTGCTGCCGGTAGCTTCAGCTTCGACGGCAATACCTATACCATCACGGCGGATGGCAACGACATCTGGGGCTCGGCTGATGCCTTCCACTATGCGTCTCGGCAGATAAGCGGCGATTGCCAGATAACGGTGCGTGTGACCAGCCTGCAGCCGGTACACGAATGGGTCAAGGCCGGCGTGATGATTCGTGACACTCTGAACGCCGGTGCGCCCAATGCGATGATAGCCATAACGGGCAGTGCCGGCGGCAGCGCGACCTTCCAGTGGCGTCCCCAGGTAGACGGCGCCTCCAGCTCCTCACGCACTTTGACCGGCATATCCCCGCCGGCTTGCGTGCGTTTAGTACGTAAGGGCGACACGTTTACCGGCTATGTCTTCCTGAATGGCAAGTGGCAGCAAGAAGGTCAGTCCGCGACCGTTCCGATGACCGATCCGGTCTATATTGGCTTGGCTGTGACCTCGCACGTCGCCGGCACATTGACCACGGCAACGTTTGACCGGGCATGTACATTCTCAGCCGCTGAGCTGCACGCCGACGGCATCGTTAATTTCAAAGACTTTGCGGTTCTGGCGGATATGTGGCTTGAGGAGCTCCTGTGGCCATAATTGCAGTGTGTTGCGAATGTTTGGCCCTGACACCATTTCGGGCCTATACCGCTTGGGTATAGGCCCCACTTTTTATTACTGCGGACAGGCGTTAACCCATTGTTCGGCGAATAGGCTGAAGTCCCTGCAATGCCCGCAGCGTTTGCCGAGACAATTTGTCCCGTCCACAGTATCTTCCGTGCTATGGACGTTTCTCGACCGAATAGCCCAGCCTGCCCCATGTTGCCCTTTGCAGCCTCTGCAGATCGTACAAGCCATCCTCGGTCTTCGGCTCGTAGTCTGCTTCCAGCACTTCAAACGACAGACTACGAACAGTTGCCAGCCTGCGAGGCATGCCTACGGTCTCACAGCACTTCCATTTCCAGTACTCTACATGACCGTCTGCCATGGAGAGGGTCGCGCCGTCGGCGTGGTGTATCGGAGGCGCACTGTACCTCCACCTAGGATAAAGATAATTGACATAGAAATCACCGCTGCCATTCGGTGTTCGGCCCAGATCAATAAAGACCGCACGCTGACCTGCACCGGGGCTTATGATATCCGTGAGTCTGGTCAGTCGCAGTACTGTATTGCCGACGCGTTTGCCGAACGCTGTCATCTCCCAGGCATTCACAGTCGTCTCGGGTAAGCACGTCCCTTCCACCAGGGCACCGTTTGCGGCGACGACGATTGCGTACGTAGCTACATGGCCGGCCCGGCCCCGGGGGCAGCGGTAGACGTCGATATCCTGGAGGTACGGCCACAGGGGGGATCTTTGTCGGGATTGTCCATCACGGCAGAACGACTCTCAGGAAAGACAAAGGCGGTTCCCAGCCAGCCTTCCAGCCTCCGGGAACCCCCTATTGCCTTCAAGAAGGCACTGCCGTGGACGAGCTTGCTATCGTGCTGGTCGGCATAGGCGATCCACGCCATAGTGAGCTGCCTGAGATTGCTCAGGCAGACCGCACGTTGACCCCGTTCACGGGCAGTACGTGCCACCGGTATTAGGATCGCCAGCAAGACCGCAATGACAGCGATCACGACCAAAAGCTCGATGAGCGTGAAACCTCGCCTGCGCATCGTGCAACTTCCTTTCCTGCAGAGGAGAAAGTGTGCTTGGGGCCTATACCGCTTGGGGATAGGCCCCGCTTTTTATTGCTGTGGACAGGCGTTAAGCCATTGCTCGGCGAACAGGCTGAAGTCCCTGAAGTCTATGCCGCCACTATTATCCAGGTCCATCTGCGATGCAGCTCCGGTTTGAAGCCAGGCACCAGCGAACCTTACGAGGTACCCCAAATCGACTGTGCACATAGCCACGCCGGCGGTAATCTTAGGACCGGCACATTCCGCCCGTATCTGGGGCTGGTAATACAGGTAGGCCTTGCTGTCCGGGACGATAGCCCGCACGGGGAACCGAGCCTTGAACTGGAACGTGAAGGTGCGCTTCTCGCCGGGGGCTAAACCATCCACATACAGGATGACTTTGCGGCCTGCGATTTCGAACCGGCTGACTTTCTTTGCATCGACCAGAGCCGCCAGCGACTCCTCCACGGGCGAAAAGCCTGTCGGCACCCCGACATCAACAATCATCATTCCCGAAGCTCCCTCCAGGCCAAAATAGCGGACAGCAGCCGTGACGTTGACAATATCATCAATCTCCACGTGGTCTGCATCGTAGGTAACCTCAAGGGTCATATCATTACTGATGCAGTCATCGCGGAGAAACACGTTGAAGATGCGAACAAGCTGGAACCGCGCTTCGCCCGAACCTGTGGCGCTTAGCTCGATGTCACTTCCAACCGGAAGCTCTGCAATTTGCAGCACGTCGAAGTTGCTGCTATCCACATTAAATTCCGCCACCACGCCTTTGCCGGCTGCTTTTGCAGTGATGGTCAGGTTGACATTTCGGCTCTGCGCTCTGGCAGCAGTCATCAGGGCCTTCAACGCCATCACCGTGTCCTGTGTGCTGCCGAACCCGCCCTGGCCGTTTCGCTGCAAGGCCAGCCACTTGATAGTATCGTTTGCCTGGGCTTTTTCCATTTCGATCATCGCCAGCGCTGCATAAGCCGTAGTCTCGACGGCGTGAGGCTCCCAGTGGATGCCGTCTTTATCCCTGATAGCGATTTCCAGCAGCCGGTCAATAGCCGCCTCGGCTGCTGTCGTATTTTTGACTCGCGCAAAAGCCATCGCGGCAATCGCAAGTGCGTACGCATCGTCTCGAACAGCCGACACATTATTCGCCAGATACTGAGCGGCGCGCGTGAGCACTTGCGGCGTGGCTGCACCGTAATCTGCCAGAGCGATAGTAACAAAGGCTGTCATCGCGTATGTACCTTTCACGCCGCCGACCATCTCGCTGTGGCAGACAAAGCCGATCGGCTCCCAGGAGCCGTCGGCTGACTGATGGACCTCGATCCAGTGAGCCGCTTCGGCCAAAACGGTTTCATCGATGGTTTGAATGTCCCTTGCCGCACTGAAACAATCCAGAACGAAGGCGGTCAGCCACAGACTGCCTGTCTGATCGCTCTCGCCGAAGGCTGAGAACGAGCCGTCGTTGTGGCGGAAAGTCAGCTCTCGCTGATAGCCGACGGTTATAAAGTGCTCCGCCTTAGCGCGGACTTCGGGCGTCAACTGCCCGGTTGCGTTCAGGTATCGCAGCACTTCGACATCCGGTGCAAAGAAAATCATGTTCTGCTCGCCGCAGCCATAAGGCATTTGCAGCAGGTCATCGACGCCGTTGATGCTCTGGGCAACCAGGCTGGGAGTGATGCTTAGAAGCAGCTTTTCTGAGCCTTCCACATAGTAGGGCGGCATATTGGCGTCCAGTTGAAGCGTTTGGCCTGCCTTGATCAGGCCGTTCGTAATCAGCTCACGCCGTGTGCCTTCGGCTTCTACCAGCAGCTCTTTACGCACTGCGTCGGCCCGCAAGGGCGAGCGGAGCGTCACCTCCAGGATATTACGCCCCAGCTTGGCGGGTTCGATTAAGAACGAAACGGAGCTTACCGAGTTCGCGTTGACCGAAACCTGTTTCTTGGCGTCATCAAGCAGTTTGAACCAATTGCCCGAAGCTTCAGCCAGCTCGACGTGGACCGTCTGCGGCTCATCGAGGTAGTTGAATATCTGGATGCGCACCGGGAACTGCTCACCGCGGGTAACGGCGTAGGGCAGGTCGGGTTCGCCGAAGAACTCTTGAAACACCAGAAGCGCCGATTCGGTAATGCCAAGCCCTTGCTGTGATGTGGAGACTGCATGCAATCGCCAGGTGGTGATGCTGTCGGGAGCGGTTAGATCGACCGTGGCTTTTCCGTCGGCTCCAGTGAGCAGGTCGGGCAGCCAAAGCCACGTCTCGGGGAAATACTGGCGGATATATGTCACCTCCGCAAGTGAAGGGCCTTCATTGGCTTTCCCATCGACTGGTCCCACCGCCGGCGCCGGCACCCAGCCGCCGCCTCCGCGGACAAACCATGGCGGCCCCCAGCCGGCCCAGACCTGCTGGCCTTGCGGCAGATCGACCGCGCCTGAAACCAGCACCGCAGCACCAGCCTGCTTGAACACTTCGTAAGCCCCGTAAGTGGACGGAGATTCGTGCGTTTCAACCTGCGGCTCCATAAACCGACGTTCCAGCTCGTTGAAGACCTCCTGCATATTCAGCCGGCCCTCATTCAAGGCATAGACCGACTCATCGACAATCGCTAAGCCCACCATTGATTCGGTTTTTGCCTGCACGGATACCTGCACCGGCTCGCCGGGCAGAACCTTGTCGGCGTCAAACTCCACACTGAGTTCGGCTGCAACGTCTATCACAACCTCAAGCGGCAAAGTGTCCGCCGAGATTTCATTGTTCGGATTGATTATGTACGCCACTACCTTGGCAGCGGGCAC
>JAFNGF010000005.1 GCA_017885385.1 Planctomycetota bacterium | reverse complement strand
CACGGCCAAGATGGCCGTGCCACAGACCTGTCCCGAGCGAAGCCCGTCCCGACCAAAGCGGAGGCCTCGAGTGAAGCCTGCCAAAGGGCCTGCCATATACCGAGAACAAATATCCTAACTTCATCCTACATTCCTCTTGCAAGAAACGTAGGTAATTTGGTATAAATAGGGTTGCTCGGGTCTGCGATCTGACAATTTGTGAGTATGTGTTGCCAGGAGTAGTCTGAGATCCGCCGAAGGCGGACTTGCTGCGGACAGAGACCATCCTGGCGTGTGGTTGATGTACAGCCATTTTTGACTTTTTTTGAGGGAGAAAGGCTATGTGCAAGAAACTGTTCTACGTAATTCCTTTTGTGTCGCTTTTGTACTTGATTTCGAGCGTTGCGAACGCAGGCGCCCTGGTCGGGCACTGGAAATTGGATGAGACTAGCGGGACTACTGCTCGTGACTCAAGCGGCAACAACTTCCATGGCACCGTGACTGGTACGCCGCAGTGGGTGGCCGGTAAGATAGACGGTGCTCTGCAGCTTAATGGCACCACGGACTATGTAACCACGCCCAGCATTGGTCTGAGTTCAAATACCGTTACAATTACGGCGTGGGTAAAGCGGAGCGGCGACCAGATCGGTTGGGCCGGCATAGCGTTTTGCCGCACCGGTGCTGCTTCTGGGCTGGGCTTTTCGGGACAGGCCATCAATCAGATCCAATACCACTGGAACGACGCTGCTTCCACATATAATTTCGTTTCGGGGCTAACGGTCCCGGATAATGTTTGGGCCTTTGTCGCCCTTGTAATAGAACCATCAAAAGGGACTTTATATCTCAATGGGTCGGCTAATTCGGCAATAAATGCCGTAGCAAATACTGCTGGAACGCTGGGCGTGATCAGTATTGGTCAAGATACTGCTGATACTACTAGACGTGTCAAAGGTGCGATAGACGACATGCGGATTTACAGCCGGGCTCTAACGCCCGCCCAGATACAAGATTTGTTTAACGGCATCGCTCCTACATGGCCAAAGGCGGAGATTCCCAGCCCGCTCAACGGGGCTACCGGTATAACTACGCCGCTGCTGGGGTGGACGGCTGGCGAGGGCGCCGCGTTCCACGATGTGTACTTTGGCACCAATCCGACGCCGGGGCCGGCTGAGTTCAGAGGCCGGCAGGGCTACAACGTCTATTGGCACGGCGCTGGTCTTACGCCAGGGACAACTTACTACTGGCGGATCGACGAGGTGGAAGCCGATGGTGTCACGATACACACCGGCGATGTGTGGAGCTTTACGGCTGCGCCATTGACCGCCTATAACCCCAACCCGCGTGATGGTGCCAAATGGGTCGATACTGAGGCCGACATTAGCTGGTCTGCAGGCGCCACGGGAATTAAGCACGACGTCTACTTTGGCACCGACCAGACTGCTGTTACTAATGGCACGGGCGGCACATTGAAAGCCAGCCAGCAGACAATGGTAACCTATGACCCCGGAACCCTTACGAAGGACACCACTTACTACTGGCGGATAGATGAGTACGACTCAGGCGGTACAAAGCACCCAGGCGCTGTCTGGCGTTTCAGAACAATCCCCGACATTCCTATTACCGACCCCAATCTTGTCGGCTGGTGGAAGCTTGACGAGGATTCAGGTGCTTCCACCATTGACTGGTCTGGCCATTATAGTCACGGAGCCCTCAGGGGCAACCCACAGTGGGTGGCCGGATATGGCGGCAATGCTCTGGCGTTTGATGGGGTCGATGACTATGTGGAGATACCGCACGCCGCCAGCCTGACGGTAAGCACAGAAGTTACTGTAATGGCGTGGATAAATACGTCCAGGTATAGGGGCGGCCCAACAGGCGGAGCAGACTGGCAAGCGATTCTTGCCAAGTCTAATGATCCACGCTCATACAGCTTTTACACCTATACGGACGGTACCCTTCATTTCAGCACCACCAGCGGCGGGGCTTATGTCGGCTCTAACAGCACCGGAACAGTGCCGCTAAGCGAATGGGTACACGTGGCAGCGATGGTAATAGGCGGCAGACATAGGTTCTACATCAATGGACAACCCGCTGGGGAGGGCGGCGGAGGAATTGTCTTGCCAGGGTCGGCAGATACAGCCACTGTTATGATCGCCGCGACCCATGAGGGTTCTAACGGATTCCTTGGCATGATTGACGATGTCCGCATCTACAACGTGGGGCTGACGCAAGCCCAGATTACAGAGGCTATGAGAGGTGACCCAACCCTTGCCTGGAACCCAAAGCCTGCTGACGAGGCGATAACCGATATAGAACGGGCGGTGCCGCTTAGCTGGTCGCCGGGCGAAAAGGCGGCCCAGCATGATGTGTACTTTGGCACCGACCAGATCGCGGTGGACAGTGCTACTACGGCTTCAACAGGCATATATCGAGGCCGACAGGCCGCCGCTAACTATACTCCGGCGGAAGGTCTGCAGTGGGGCGGTGGGCCTTACTACTGGCGCATCGATGAGTATAATACCGACGGCACTGTCAGTGCTGGCAGAGTCTGGAGCTTTACGTTAGCCGACTATCTTATTGTGGACGATTTTGAGGACTACACTGATGATGTCGGCAGCAGAATCTTCCAGACCTGGAAAGACGGCTGGGGATACAACGAACCGCCGCCGGGCTATGCCGGTAACGGCAC
>JAFNGF010000004.1 GCA_017885385.1 Planctomycetota bacterium | reverse complement strand
CGCCGCCATGATGCACATACCAGCCGGCATCCATCCACCAGTAATCAAGTTTGATGCCCTCTTCCAAGTAGCGGTCGATGAACATAATCTGGTTGGTTTCGTTGGCGTTGATCATCTCATCGTACTGGCGCGAGCTGGAGGCAAGTAGTTGAGGTTGGGGAAGCTGGCCGCCTGGTTTAGGCATGGAGTGGGCCATCATCCAGCGGCGCCAGATGTTCTGCGCGCGAATCCAATCCCCTTTCCAGAACTGTAACACGATGAGCGGGCTGCGGACCTCTTCGCCGGGCAGCAGCTTGAATCGTGTCAATTCTTGGCCGGCGCGGAGGCGTAGGCCACGCGCATTGTCGCGCACAAGCTCCGCCGCCCACTGCCCTGGCCAGCCAACAGCGACGATGAGCCCCTGTCCAGACCATTCAAGATTGAAGTAGGACCAGTCTGCATTGGTAGGACGGCCGCCCGCGCCAGCTAAGCGCTTGGTGGCACTACGCCCGAGCGTTGTTTCCACGGGACCGTAGTCATTGCCGCTGGCGGGAGAACCGACGTTGTGGTGTAGCAGAAACTCCCCATCGCTGCTGCGGCTGATTTCGACGTCGAGCGCCTGAATCTTTTCAATGATCGGTGTGTCGGCGGGGCCGGTGTTCTTGAAGTACAGCGTCCATTCCACCGTAGGAAAATCATGATATTCAATGAGAACACAACGAACCAGCAGGCTACTGCCTGGGTCGGTGTAAACCAGCGTGTGCTCAGTGCGCTGCGCATCGAGCTTCTGCGTGTCGCGGCTGACTTGCCAGCACTTGAGTAGTTCCGCTGAAGGCTTGCCGTCGTAGAAAAACGAGAACGGTGGCTCGGTTAGGGATATTCTCTTTGCGCCGGTCTCTTCCAGCGGCAGGTCTTGCAGTCTTACGCCGGTGCCATCCTGAAGCTTGACTGCCGCGTCGGCCCAGAGCGCCTGGTCCCAGCTGCGACCGTCACCGCCATCCTTGACGCGGATCTCGAACTCGCGGGCGCCGTTAAGCGGCACGTTGACCGGATGCGCCCCATCCTTCAGTCGGAGCACCGGCGAGGCGAAGATCTCCTTCCCCTCGACCAGTACATGGAACGTCACTGAGCCGCGACCCATCGCCGCGCCGCGCTGTGTATCGTCGTTGTTCTCTAATCCCACATCCGCGACGAACCGTTCCGCCGGCTGCCCCAGGACGACCAACAAGTGCTTGGTGGAATTGAATCCGAGCCCGTTGGTATAAGTTTTGTCGCCGAGCCGGTACGGCGTGCCGCGCCAGGACTGCCCGCGCGACACCGCATCTGACACATCTTCGTAGAGGAGCTCCAGATGTGGGCGAGTGACCTGCTCCGTCCTGCCAAATAGTGGGTCCGTCCACTGGTTGCGAATACGGAACTCATCGCCTTGCGGCGTCACCGCCTGCACAGTCGCGGCCGCAAACAAGCTCACCAGGACCACGCTGCTGAAGTTGAGCTGTTTTTTCACCTGCTCAGACCTCCTTTCGCCGTGAACGAATGCCAGTCCGAAACGTCGTCAGCGCATAACGCGCTGCTCGCCACCAATACACACAACAGAATCATNNTTTTCTCGCCACAACCGCTCACACTTCCCAGCCCCTGCGGTACTCGCGGCGGACGCAGCGGTTAATATCGGGCATGTTGATGCACTGCATCTTCTCGACATCCCATTCCAGCTTCTTTCCCACACCGGCGAACATCGCCAAGTGACCGCTCAGTGCGAAGGCTGTGAGCGGACCGGCCGAGTCGATGAAGTTCGAGCAGGGCTTGCCGCCGTTCTTCATCGCGTAGAAGAGGTCTTCGATCGGTCCCCCGTGCGCCCGGACAAGCGTCTTCGGCGGCGGGGGCGTCTCCTTGTGCTTGTCCTCGGGGATGATCCGCGCATCGCTGCCCATGAGGGCCTTCTCGCCGACGAACAACGTGAACTCCCCGAACTTACGGTCGTACTTCTTCTCGGTCTCCTTCATAATCTCCGGCTTTAGCCCTTCATGGTCGTAGACATAGACCTTGACCGGCAGCATGTTGCCGCGGGCGGGAACTTCCCAGCGGATGACGTTGTCCTGTGGGTACATCTCCTCGCTGCCGCCCTTTTGGGTCAGGCACTCCACGGTGAAACGCTTGGCCTCGCCGACCTTTAGGGCCCAGAACAACGCGTCGATGTTGTGGCAGGCCATGTCGCCGATAGTTCCGGTGCCGAACTGTCGCCAGGACCGCCAATTGAACGGATGCAGACCGTCGTGGTAATCGCGATACGGGGCCGGGCCAAGCCATTCGTCCCAGTGCAAGCCTTTGGGGACCGGTTTTCCGGCAGGCCGGCCACCGCTACCGCCAAAATTGCGGCCAAGGATGGTGTGCGTTTCGGTGACGTTGCCGACCGCGCCCGCCCAAATGTATTCGCATACACGACGGATGCCTTCACCACAATGGCCCTGGTTGCCCATCTGGGTCAGGACCTTCTTCTCCTTGGCGGCTTTGGCCAGGGCATAGCATTCGTAGACATTGTGGGCCAGCGGTTTTTGGGAGAAGGCGGCCTTGCCCAGGTTGATCGCCCGGATGGCCGCAGGGGCATGGTTGTGGTCAGGCGTGGCGATCAGCACCACGTCGAGGTCTTTGTGACATTCGTCGAGCATCTTGCGGTAGTCGTAATAGACCTTAGGAGCGGGCTTGTCTTTCTGTTTCTCGCTGATATCCTTCATCGCGCTGGCGATGTTGTTCTCGTCGACGTCGCAGATCGCAACGATCCGCTCGCCCATAGCGGCCCCGACACTGTAGCCGCCCATGCCGCCGACTCCGACCACCGCCACCCCCAGCGCAGTATTGGGTGACGGGCCTGCCAGGACGTACGGCCCTGCCAGACGCTGTACCCCCACCGCCGCTCCGGCCATGGCGGCGGCCCTCTTGATGAACTCACGACGTGTTGTCTTCTTCACCATGGCAGTTGCTCCTTTCCGAACAAGAATAGTCGCCGACGCGCCATAGCTTCCAGCCTTCGCAGCCGCTTCGGCGGAGTAGGCTTTGGCGACGGCGCGCTGTCACGTTTTTCATTTTTTTTGCTATGAGATTCGTAGGGTATGCTCCGCATACCGCCAAATTCCGCAAATGGTATGCAGAAGGCTGCATACCCTACTTCTGGCAATTTTCGACCCGCATGCCCCTTCACAAAAAGCAGAGGGGCCGCCCGACGGACAACAGATGACGGAGGACGGAGGACGGACAGGATAACGGAGGACGGATTGCTGTCTTCTGTCCTCTGTCTTCTGTCTTCCGTTCATTCTCTTGTCCCGACGGCATCAAATCGGCCCGCAGGGTGTAAAAACTCATACAACCAATCTGAAACTGTGGCAACCGTTACGAAATTCGTCACTTATACTATCTTCTGGGATGCCAAGAATCAAGGTTTACCGGGAGACCTTGCAGATAATCTTTTGGCGAAATCATCCTCATTGTGTTATCATCTAAACCCAAGAATGAACGTCAGCTAAAGGCAGGCAGTATGAAGACACTAACTCGCCGGTCAGTGCTCAAGAGTGCGACAGGATTAGCAGTATCGACGATTGCCGCCCCGCATTTGGGTTCCCGCGAAGCGGGGTCCGCCATCCTGTCCTCAGTTCTGGGCATAGACGGCAAAATCCCGCCAAGCGAGCAGCTTACGATGGGTGCTATCGGCCTGGGCGGTCAAGGCATGCACAATCTGCGGAATTTTCTTACCTGTGATGATCTGCGAATACTGGCTGTTTGCGACGTTGATACAAACCATCGGATCAAGGCAAAGGAAACCGTGGATTCCGCATACGGCAACAAGGACTGTGTGACGTGCAAAGACTTTCGCGAGATACTCATTCGCGATGACGTTGACACGGTGCTGATAGCAACGCCGGACCACTGGCATGCCATAATTTCCATCGAAGCTGCAAAGGCCGGTAAGGACATCTATTGTGAAAAGCCGATTTCCCTGACCATCGCTGAAGGCAGGGCTGTTGCTGATACGATGAAGCGATTCGGGACTATCTATCAGTCCGGTACACAACGACGCAGCAACGCTTGTTTTCGTTTTGGCGTGGACATCGCTCGCAGCGGTATGCTCGGCGAACTGCGTACCCTGCATTGCTACTACCATAATGGCCCAACGTGTCCTCCACAAAAGCCTGAGCCCGTACCCGACGGCTTTGACTACGATACGTGGCTTGGGCCTGCCCCCTTTGAGCCATACACACCGAAGCGGTGTCATGGCACTTTTCGATGGATATACGATTACTCCGGTGGGCAATTGACCGATCTTGGCGCACACTTTAACGATCTGGCCCAGTGGGCGCATGACAGTCAATATACAGGTCCTATACAGTACGAAGGGTGGGCGGAATTTCCAAAGGACGGTCTGTTCAATACGCCGGTGCGTTTCGAGGTCACTGCAACGTACACTGATGGCGTAAAGATGGTCTGTCACGATGAGACTGAGCCAGGCAGGGGCCCCAGAGGAAATAAGTTCGTCGGCACCGAAGGATGGGTCAGCGTTGATGACACCGGTAAGATAACTGCGTCGCATCGAGCCATCATGGAGAAAATTCGAGTTGTGCAGAGATCCTACGAGTACATGACGGGTCACCATCGCAATTTCCTCGATTGTGTCAAAACCCGCAGTATGCCGATATCCAATGCTGAAGTTTCGCATCGGTCGGTCACGACCTGTCACGCTGCCAACATTTGTCTTCGGCTCGGACGCAAGCTGCGATGGGACCCGAAGGATGAGCGATTTCTCAATGACGATGCTGCCAACCGGATGCTTGCAAGAGCAATGAGATCGCCATGGTCTTTGTAGATGGAAGACACGGGGATGTTGCCTTCCCCCTCCACAGGCACTCACGCTTCTGCCTTCGCCGGAAGACGCGGGGGCGGCTGGATCCGGTCCATAGCCTGCCGCAAAGGCTTCAGATTCTCGGCAATGGTATGCTTATGCTATATTCTCATCTGGAAATATGTCCAACTACTTGGATAAGGCAGTATCGTATCCAAGAACAAAAGGAGCCATGAATATGACCGCTAAACCCACACGATGCGAATGCTTCAAAACGACTGGCCACGCCGGCGCGCTACCGGCCCCGTGGGGGCTGGCAGCTGGACTGTTAGTTGTAGCCTTTGTCGTGGCCCCTGACCAGAGCTGGGGTGCGGTGGCGCGCGTAGCAGAGGTCGTTACTTATCCCGCCCCGGCAGGGGAAGCCTTGTCGGATGAGTATCAAGTACAGGTGGCGGGTCAAAACGTTGACGTGTACACGGCCCGCGTTCTCGACCCTCCATTTGCAGGAAAGCAATGGGACCACGGTGGCTCCTATTCGTTTGCCAGCTTCGATATGTCAGGACCGGTCGTAGTGCGCATTGTGTCCAAGCGCTCGCTTCGAAACGTGGTAATCCGCCCCCAGTCGTGGGGGATTCAGCACACGTTGGAGGACGACCATACCCTGAACCTGACACTGGACCAACCGCGTAAGCTCAGCATGGAACCAGACGGTAAAAAGGGCCCCCTGCTGCTGTTTGCGAACCCACTGGAAACGGATGTACCAAAGGCCAGCGATAAAGGCGTTGTGTACTTCGGCCCCGGAGTGCACAAACCGGATAAGATCGTCCTACAGAGCGATCAGACCCTGTACCTTGCCGGCGGTGCCATCGTGAAGGCCGAGGTGCTGGCGGAAGGGACCAACATTCGGATTTGCGGCCGTGGCATTCTGGATGGCTCCGACTGGGAGTGGCGCAAAGGCCCGGTGGGTAACCTGATTGCGATTCGCAACAGCACCAACGTAGAAGTAAACGGCATCACTCTGCGCGGCTCGTCCCATTGGACCATCGTGCCAAAGAATTCTCAGCGGGTAACGATCCGGAACGTGAAGTTGTGTAACTCCCGCGTCCAGAACGATGACGGCATCAACCCGTGCAACTCCCAGGATGTGCTGGTAACCGATTGCTTCATCAGGAGCGATGATGATTGTGTTGCTCTTAAGGGACTTGACTTCAGTGCGCCGAACAGCAATGTCGAGCGAATTACGGTGGAGAGCTCAGTTCTATGGTGTGACCGGGCTCGCATCTTCTTGCTCGGACACGAGAGCCGTGCCGCATTTATGCGCAACGTGACGCTCCGGAATCTCGACATTATCCACTTCAGCATGACGCCATTTCTTCTGGAGCCGGGTGAGGACATGCGGCTGGAGGACGTCACCATCGAGGACATCAGGATCCACGGCGAAGGCCAAGGCCAGTTCATCCGCCTGTGTCCGGTGGTAAACCAGTATATGCGCAAGAAAACGCCCGGATTCATCCGAAATGTGCGGTTTAGAAACGTGACAGTGGAGGGCAAACCCGGCGATTATCTTGTGCAGATCGAGGGAGCGGATGCCGAACACAACGTTCGCGACGTGACTTTCGAGAACGTTTCAGTCCTGGGATCGCAACTGACCGAAGGATCCAAGCGACTGCACATCGGGAAGTACACTGAAAACTCACGTTTCTATATTGAGATTCAGTGAATCAACTGCAGCTTCGCGCCCCCATGTTAACAAATAGTTTAGATGTCGCGGTTTCTGAGTTTTATGGAAATTGAGATTAAATCAGTATTGACAACCATTTACGATAACTGGCCCAAAGTTAGGCAAACGCCGAAAAGGGCCGTTTTTGAGCGACTTCGGTGCGCGCGCACTGGCCCTGTTAGCTGGCAGGACCGGTCCAAAAGTTTTTGACAGGTCGGTGGTCTCCACCATCGGTCTTTAGTTCCGTGGTTGCGCAGGAGTTCGATGATTTCGGCATTAATCGACTATATCGAAAAAATGACAGGCAACAACCTTCGGTCGGCCAGGGCTACCGCTCCGGGTCACTCCAACAAACCGCCTCCCGGCTGTCGCGGGTCGGGGTGGCGTGGTTATTCTTTTGCTCCGTGCTTACGGCACAGGTCGGCGATGGAGGTGTGGCCGCCCGGGACGAGCGACGGAGCCATGGCCGAGCCCGGGGATTCGCCTACTCCTTCGCCCGGTGCTTACACGGTAGCTCGACGACGGAGGTTTGCCGCTTCCAATCGTCCAGAAGCAGGTTGGACGAACCCCTAATCCCCCTGGCGAGGGAAGAAACGCACGCTTGGCTTAAGAGAGGAGTCCTCTGGCATAGTACGGTTGCGTGGGGGCTTGAGGAATCCCTGATGTTGCAGCCAGGTGGCACACGCCTGCGTCCACGTGGAGCATGGGTGGTCGCTCGGGCGGACGCCGAAGTCATGGGCAGCCGACGCATAGATGTGCAGCTCTGCCGGGACGCCGGCTTTCTTCAGCGCAAGGTACATCAACACACTATGCTCCGGCGGGCTGATGATATCGGCCCCGCCGTGCGCGAGAAAGATCGGAGGCGTCCCGGGCGGGATGCTAAGGCCGGGAGCGATCTCATCCTTGTCCTTCGCTTTCAGGTAGCCCGAATAGACTCCAATGGCGAAGTCGGGCCGGCAACTGATTTTGTCCACGTCATCGATTGGCTCGTACGTTCGCTGATCGAAGCTCGTTGCCGTTGCAACCGCCAAGTGACCGCCGGCCGAGAAACCCACTATGCCGATTTGCTGCGGCCGGATGCCCCACTGGCCAGCCTTGCTCCGCACTAAGCTGACGGCCCGCTGCGCATCCTGAAGGGGGCGCCGGGCCGGCTCGCCCTTGACCTCATCGGGCCGGCGCGGCACGCGGTACTTGAGGATGATGCCGGTGGCGCCAATTGAGTTCAACCATGCGGCCACTTCCTCGCCTTCCAGCTGCCAGTAGAGGTCCCAGTAGCCGCCCCCGGGACAGATCAGCACCGCGGTCCCGGTATCCTTGTCCTTCGCCGGCCGATAGATCGTGAGGGTCGGCTTGGTGACGTTGGTCACCAGCTTCGTCGGCTCGGTGACCTCGACCTGCTTGCGGTCCAGCTTCGGCGACATGCGGAACTTTTCCTCGCCGATGTTGCCGCTCTCGTCCGGAATCCTACCCGGCCAAATCTCGACGACCAGCGGCTTGTCAGCCCCAACCGCCGACCAAGCCACGCACAAGCAGGTGACCAGAGAAACCATCAATGCGAATCGCATGACTGAACAATCCTCCTTTCCTTGCATTGCTCGATCCCTTCGGCGTTCGCCCGCGCGCCGCCGATTTCTGCACGCCCCAACAGAAGAATAGATGGCTGTCCCGAATGGCGGTTCCTTAACGAGGCTGACAGGGATCAAATCCTTGAGTGTTGCCCAAAAACGCATGTCTGCGGAACGAAAGACGGCTTAAGGAGATGCCATTCGTGGCTGTCGTCGGTATCGTCCGCTTTCCTGATCGGTGTGCTGGGCGGGGAACTCGGCGGAACTCGGTGGTAGACATAGACGTTGGACAAACGCATCATCTCGGCCCCGCTCCACGAGTGGGCACGCGAATGCGGAGCCTGTCTTTTACTTCTTGATAGATGGGGATATCGATTCCCTCCGCAACCTCCAATGTGACTGCTAAGCCGTATCGTACCGCCTCAGGTATGTCTCCGCCATCAGCACGGCAGTTTACCTTGATTATGATTGTATCCCCCTCCTGGAAGTCCACAGCCTTCCCGCCTTCCAGCACCTCATGTTGAACGGTTCCCCTTTGCACAGCGTCATGGTCTGCACAGGTTCTGTCCGGGGCGAGATCGTTTTTGGGATTAAACCACAGATGAGCAATCCGGTAATTCTGGCGTGTACAGTTCACCGGGCTCAGCCAAGCAAGTGTAATCGTAAGTCGCCGCTTGTGCGTTACTGCTGACAGACTTGGTGGGAGCGGGAAAACGAATTCATGCCCCTCGCCATCCTCAAGTTCACCGACTCCCAGAATGGTGACGCGCTGATCTGTGCAGGCCATCACCTTTGCTATGTCGGCCAATCCATACCCGAGAAACCGGCCAACATAATCCGTGAACATTGGGCTATTCTTGGTATTGCGCAGAATTGACTCATAAACTATTCCTGCATCTGCCCAACCCGCTCCGTGAACGAGAAAGGTCTTCAGCAAGACTGCATCGTACACGGACGGCAGATTCACACCAGGCTGCATCCGTAGGTCGCTTAAGACATCATACAGAAAAGCTGCTCCACGCGAGGCCAGAGCCGCCGAATTGCTTGTGCCCCTTGTGTACAGCGTCCGGTCCAATTCGCCGGATGCGCCCGGCGTGGCGACACATTGCCCAGGGGGACGGTTGGAATACGTGGTTTGCAGGACAGCGTTCGTATCCGTGTTCCCCGGTTTCTCGAATAGGAACTGCCTGCCGCCAGGAAGAAAGATGTCCGGCTTGATTGCCCGTCGGTATCCCGGCCCGTGAGCACTGATGGTGCTCGGGAGCCCTCCCCTCGCAAAAGGATCGACCATGTTGGGATTGCTTGCGGGTGTCGATGCGTCGGCATGAGTGGCTCCGAGCGTGAGACCATTGAACGTTTCGGCAGGCGACAGTAAGCGGCGATGGCGAGTGTCTGCCGCAGTGGCCGCAATCACGGCTTTCTCACGTTCTTCTGCGGCCAGACTACGAAGGTCCGCTCTTGGAACGTTCAGCTCGATGTCATGGAGATGATTGCCCGCGCTAACCACGAACAGCACGTTGTATTTCCACGAGAGCCAGTCGAGCAATCTGGCCCAAGAACTCATTGCACGGTCGAAAGGGCGAGACCGGTCGCAAACCGACAGGTTGATCACGCGAACATTTGGGGCCGCCGGAGGTTCCCCGCCTTCGCCTTCACGCAACCGCCGCACTGCTCGGTGGATAAGATCCACCGGCAAGATTCCCTCCGGGATCCCTTCGATGAATTCCCCGTCGAAACCACGATGGGGTTGCATGATCGGTCGGACGTACACAGGTGCCCTCAATGGTCCAGCGCTCTCGCGTAGGTCGCCATGACAGATGAGCGATGCCATGGCCGTACCGTGAACGCGTTCCTTTGCCTGATAGGCACTCTCATATCCATCCGGATCATCGATCATCAGTCGTCCATCGAGCAGCCGGTGTCTCGTCAGAGGCAAGCCGTCGAACAAGGCGACGACAGGCTCTCCTTGGGGAAGGTTCGGCTGGTCTTTCTCTTCAAGGGCTTCTGTCTCCAACAGACCCTCCGCCACCCGGATCGCACACTGGCCAACAGGGCGCAAGTGCATAATATCTTCGCACTGGAGCAATCTGACTTCCCGCTGCGCGACGATCTCTGAAACCTTATCCGCGGGAATTCTTCCCAACACTCCGTGATAGGCAATGTCCGGAATGACACACTGTTGAACGACCTGCCCGCCGAGAGCTCCGATCAGACTACGCAGGAATGCCTCGGCCTGTTGCCGGCGATCCGCATTTCCCCGGAACCACAGTTCGGCCTCGAACGGCACAATCTGCTGTCCGTGTTGGACTCGGGCTTGCCAGTCCTCGAATAGACCTGTCTCACGGATACGATCCTGCACGTCCCAAGGGCGGATAGTGTGGAGATGGACGAAGGCTTGCTTCCATGGCGCGAAACCGCGACGGAATTTAGCCTCGGGATTCCGCCGCCAACGGTTGAAAAGACTCTGCAGTTCCTGAAGGGCGCGCTGATCCGTCATGACAAGGAAGAGCTGGCCGTTTAACTGCTTTTCCGGGTCTTTTTCATCTTCGAACCCATGATCGGGAGCGATTTCATCAAGTTCGAATTCTCCCAGCCACTCAAGCCCCTGAACTCTCTTCACGGCCTTGATGAAATTCTGTATTGGGCCGACGGTTTCAAGGACCAGAGCCTGTTCCGGCTGAAGACCAAGCGAATTGTCTTGCAGGACAATCCGCTGCCTGTCCATGGCTTGATAAAGGCGCTGGAATTGCGGTGCCAGACGTCCGGCTTGCCGTTGCGCATCTGGGATTCGTGGCGGCCGACCGCCTCCATGACGTTTTGCCTTTTCGGCACGCGCCGGTTCCGGAAAAACCAGAAGTGGATGTCTCGCCATGATTAGTTACCTCCCTCAGCTATGTCTATTTCCTTCAGAGCGCAAACCGTTTCCTCCATTGATCCAGACACTGCCCCGCAATTTTCTTGGTGTCTGTATCCGGTTGGCTCAAGGCGATCCGGCGCAGCACGTCGGTTCCGAAATCCTCGATTTCAGCAAAGCTCAGATCCTTCAGGCTTTGAGCCAGACTATGAGGCGATAGTCCAAGCGCGTGTCCCGTGCGTTTCTCAAATCGTCGGAACCACTCCTCGATCTGGCCTTGGCTCGGTGCTGGCAACCCCAGACGGATTTGGAAACGTCGCCACACGGCGCGATCCAGTAATTCAGGATGGTTGCTTGCTGTCACGACGACCACGTAACTCGGCAGGGCGTCGACTTGCAGGAGCAGCGAACTCACCACCCGCTTGATCTCTCCAGTCTCGTGGATATCGCCCCGTTCCTTTCCAACGGCATCGAATTCGTCAAAGAAGAGCACGCACTGCCGCGATCGCGCGTAATCAAAGACTTGACTGATACGCTGAGCCGTCTCCCCCAGATAGCTCCCGATGACCGCCTCGTACCGAACGACCAGAAAAGGGGCGTTCAATGCATCAGCTATGGCTTCGGCCAGTGACGTCTTACCGTTTCCCGGCGGTCCCGCCAGGAGCACACGGTTGCGCGGCTCCAGACCGAAAGAACGCAGGAGATCCGCGCGGCACTGCTCCTCAACCAATTCACGAACTGCTTGCTCCGCCTCTGGGGGCAGGATCAGATCCTCGATTCGCCGTTTCGCAATAACCTCAGCCACGAGGGGGCTTGAGAGGGGATGCCCCGGAACCGGTGCAAGCGGTCTTTGACGCCCGTTGTTGCCCTGAAGCTGGGCGACAAGCCGGTCGGCCAGAATCCCATGTTTTTTGGCTTGCTCGTCAGCAGCCATCGCCTCAACGGTCTTCTGGAATTGAGCCTGATCGCCTCGGGCGCCGGCCCGAACCAGGTTCAGAAGTAAATCTGCTCTTGCCATTCTTGTTATCCGCTGCGTTAGCTTCTTATTTGCCTCGTCTTGCTAGCCTCACGTCAGTCCCACGCACATCAGTCTTGTGCGCGGGCAGCCAAAGCCGTCTCCTGGACTCCCTCGGCACCCCAAATCCCCACTGGGCCTCGCATAACGCCCCAGAGTCTTCTTGGAGCAGATTGCGGCCATCCAATCCGTTATTGATTATGGATAATTGGTAATCGGCCGTCAATGCGAAAATGCAAGAGAAGAATGGTGGGCGAAGCCCACCCCACCGCTGTCGCCCTTTCGCGTGGTTTGTGCTGAACAGGGAGTTGTCGACAATTGGTGTGCTACAGCCGCAACCAGGTCGTCGCGTTCTGCCAGCGGATCTTCTCCTTGTCCGGCTCGCTCGCGTCCAACACTTCCAACTTCAACAATGCGGGGTCCGGATAGTTGAATGGCATGCCGGTTCCAAACATCACGCGCTCGGCGCCCAGGTTTGTGATGAGCTGCCCAATCTCGTTAGCTAGCACGGCACTCAACCGGGACAGTTCGATGGCATAATTGGACGGCAGACCGTTGTCCTTTCGCCCCAGCAAGCACGCCACGTAGCCGATGCCATTCAGCAAGATGAAACGCGCTTTTGGACAAGCTTTCACCAGCTCGACAATCTCTTCCAGCGGCACGTCGGGAATGTCCAGCAGCCAGCTCCGCTCGCGGTTGTCCTCCACGCGGATAGGAATGGAGATGACCAAGCCTCGC
>JAFNGF010000003.1 GCA_017885385.1 Planctomycetota bacterium | reverse complement strand
AACCCGTAATTGCGACACAGCCTGTTAGGATGGGGCTGGCCATGCGCGAGCGTGCGTCATCGGTGCGCCTGCAGCCCTTGGGACGCGGCGGCTATGTTGAGATCGCCAAAGCCTATAGGACGGTGGCCCGGGAGCGGGGCGTGTTAAAGACGCTGGCCGAGAAGATGCGCGTGAACCCCCGGCTTGCGGAGTTCTTCGGCGCGGCTGATTTCAAGCCCTTTGCATATACGCGACTGGCTCCGAATACGCCTTGGCACAAGGGGGACCAGTGGGGTATGCAACTGAACTTCACCTTCGAGGAGTGCGCCGAGCTGGCGGAGCACCTCCAGCGCGATCTGGGCATTGACCGTGCCATGCTGGTGCTTAATGGTTGGATCAATCGCGGGTATGATAACCGCCACCCGGACATCCTGCCGGCAGCGCCCGAAATCGGTGGCAATGAGGGATTGGCAGCGTGCAGCCGGCGTGTCAAGGCCCTTGGCTGGCTCTTTGGGCTCCACGACAATTACCAGGACATGTACCGCGATGCGCCTTCCTGGAACGAGGAATTCATTATCAAGAACTCAGACGGCTCGCTGCGCAAAGGGGGTATCTGGGCCGGTGGACCATGCTGGCTCATCTGCTCCCGGAAATCGCTGGAATTAGCCAGCCGGCCACAGAATATCCCTCAAGTGAAGGAGCTCTTTGCGCCAACCCTTTACTTCTCCGACACGATTTTCGCCGCAGGTTTGTACGAATGCTTCGACCCAAACCACCCGACCACACCCGCGGACGATATGCATTACAAGCAGCAGCTTTGTGACTACCTGCGCGGCCAGTTTGGACTGTTCGGCAGTGAAGAGGGTCGTGAGTGGGGCGTCGCGCATGCGGACTATTTCGAAGGGCTCATGTCCCACCGCACGCATTTCCAGCGGCCCGACGACACGGATATCATCGTACCCCTTTTTGAACTGGTCTATGGTGATGCCATTCCCATTTATGCCCACCAAAGCGACCGGCCCAGGCCGGACAACCCGGGCTACATCCTGGACCACATCCTTTATGCCGAGATGCCGGTCTATTATTTTGGCAATCACCGCTATTGGTCCAGCCCGACCGGGGACTTTAAGCCGGCAGCGGGCTCCGACTCACAGTTGGTTTTTGCCCACAAAGCCGGCTTAGGACTGACGGATGGATTCATCAAGAACACCTACGAGGTCCTCAGCCCGGTGCACCGCCTGACCGCACTCCTGCCGATGACCAATCATCGCTTCTTGACGGCCAATCGGAAGGCGGAAACCACACGCTTTGGAAAGGACGTCGGGATCACGGTCAACTACGACACCAATGACCTCGTTTTGGACGAAGCTGTCTTGCCTCAGTATGGCTTCTTGATCGAAAGCCCGACACTGGTCGCCTTCCATGCCCGAAGCTACCGCACGATGCATTTTACCCATCCGACAATGCTGGTGGTCCAAAGTGCCGACGGGAAAAACTTAAGAACGTCGCGGCAACTTCGAATGTGCGTCGCCTTCGGCGACGCCCCAGCCAACTGGGCTGGAAGACCTGTCACCATAAAGCACTGATCATAAAGCTAACGGCCAGGACCAGATCAGAAGGTAGCGAATCAGGGTTGCTTTCACCCTGTTTCTGGTCCGCGACGAGCGGCGGAGTTGTGGACGAGACTGGGGATGGCCTCAACCGTTGATTCCCGGCCATCGCATGCACTATAGCCATCTTGGCTCAACCGTCCCCAGACTCCGAAGAAGACGTACCCGTATATTGAGTAGAAAGCAGCACCGGTGCCTTCTAGGAATACGGGAAGATCGAGGAAACCACGTCTCTCCTGGCCTTGCAGGCCGTTTCCGACTGGATCGTGGCAAGAACCAGTGTCCCTAGGGAAAACACGCCGTAACGGTGGGAGCATCACTGCGGTGATTTCCTGCTTGTAACTGGAATCGTTATTGCTCCGGTGGTATAGTCATGCCTGTTTGTCGGTAGAAAACCCGAGCCGTTGACAAACCAGGTACGCCGGGAATACGACATGACGAGATGTCTCAAGATGAGAATCAAGTTCTTCGAAGATCAGTCGGCCATATTTGGCATTGTGTTAGCAGGCATTCTTCTAACGCCCCAAGCCCTCGTCCAAGCGAACTGGCCCGGTTTCCGCGGCCCGACCGGTCTTGGCTACACGACAGAGGAGAATCTGCCCATCAGCTGGGGCGGCCCTGCCAAGGAAAACGTGCGTTGGGTTTCGCAGCTTATGGGCCAGGGGCACGCCAGTCCCATCGTCTGGGATCAGGCGGTCGTCGTCTGCACCGTCAACTGGCTGGCGAACGTTGAAGACCGCAAAAAGGTCATCCCGGAGCATCATGTCACCTGCTATCGCACGTCCGATGGAAAGCTACTCTGGGATACACTCGTACCCCCCGGACCCTGGTTGCGAGACGATTTCCGCAGCGGGCCGGGCGGAGGCTACGCCGCCGCCACACCTGTCACCGATGGCAAGCTCATTTACTGTGCCTTCGCCTCATCGGTCCTGGCCGCAATTGATTTCCAGGGCAACATCGCGTGGCGAAAGCCCATTGTTCCCTACTCCTTCGACGTTACTCTGGGCAGCAGCCCGATCCTCTATGGCGACACCGTCATCCTCTTCTGCGCAATGGCAAAGAAGGAAGATTCGCGCGTCGTCGCCTTCGACAAGACCAACGGCGATATACGATGGGAGAGGAAACTCCCTCAGATGCAGTTCGGGCACAGCACGCCTGTGATTATTCAGGTGAATAACAGACCTCAGATGCTTTTGGTGGCCTCGGGCATGGAGAAGGCAGGCGATGCTCTGCAAAGTCTCGATCCGGCCGATGGGAGACTTCTGTGGTGGTGCCGGGGTGAAGGAGACGCCTCTTCACCGGCCTACGGGCAGGGTCTCGTCTACTTTGATGATGGCCGGGGCGGCACGGGAGTAGCTGTGGATCCGACCGGTTCAGGCGATGTCTCCGAAACACACATTCGCTGGACCATCACGCAGAGAGGTGAAGCCTTGAGTTCGCCCATTGTTGTCGGCAAATATCTGTATCGCTTGCGCACTCCGGGTTTCCTTCAGTGTTGGGAAATGGCCACCGGAAAAGAGCTTTATTCCGAACGTCTCCAGGACATATCCACTGCCTGGTCCAGTCCTATTGCGGACCCCAAAGGACGTCTATTCTTCGCCAATGCCGGTAAGAGCTACGTCGTTCAGGCAGGGCCTGAGTGTCGTATCCTCGCCGTCAACGATCTTGGAGACGGCAATCACCCATCACCTGCGGCGGCAAGAGGTAGACTTTTCCTAGTCGGAATGAAGAACATCTACTGCATCGGCACTGAGAATATCGGGACACTTGAATAGTTCTTCAGAATAGGCACGCTGATCGCTTTCAAACATCCTTTTTCTCCTGTTCCTCCAGGATTCTGACCTGCTTCTGGAGGCACTCGATGGCTTTTCAAGGAACACCTACATACCTACCATGTAGCAATTGAAGAGCCCCACCGTGATGATGTTCTTGCCGGCCTTGACCGGTGCCGCAGGCACCACGTAGTTGCGCGGTGTTTGACTTCATGCTTGCAGATGCATGGAAAAAGGCCGTTGGCTATAATCTACTTGGAATCGAAGACAACCATTTTTTCTCGCAATATATTAAGTGTGACGGAGTTATGTTAAAATCAATTTAGCTCAACCGGATAGTAGTGACCTGATATGATGATTCGCAGCACAGAGTGGCGTCAGGTTGCGACCGACGTGCCGGATGGTCAGTAGATGATGAGCCATGAGAGAAACAGGTATATTGATAAGGTTCTGTCTTATCTGTCTCGTATTCCCACTGGGGGCACAGGTTACTGCACATCTGACGGTGTGGGATTTCGAGAGCGACTGCGGCAACTGGAAGCCTCGGTCCGCGACTATGATAGTCGAGCGTGTGGCGGATCTTGGGGCCACAGTTGACAGCCGGGCCTGCTTGCACGTTCGCGGCAATATGCCGGAGAATTGGAACTATGCCCTTTCGGAGACTGTCCCCCTGCAGGCGGGCCGGCTCTATCGACTCTCGGCGTGGGTGAAGGTGACCTCGGCAGGTTCCAAAACGCCGATGCCATTTCTCAAGTGTGAGTACATGGCCGCAGACCGCAATCGTGAGATGGGAAGGGCTGTTACCGATGCCTACGATGCCGCACGTCTGGGGCAGTGGCAGCATCTGACCGGAGAATTCCGCGCACCGGCCGGGACGGTCGCGTGCTGGCTCGCCTTGGAGAAAGGCACATCCGACCCGACACAGATCGACGCCTATCTGGACAACGTCATCCTCGAACCGATAGAACAGTTGACCGCTCTATCCATGTACGACCTCAATCCGCTACCTCCCACCCTGGAGAAAGTCCGCAACACACATCCCCGTCTATACCTCAATGCAGCGCGCGTCGCGGAGCTTCGTGGTGCCATCCGCACGACGCACGCTGATCTCTGGGTCGAGGTCCGGACACTGGCCAACCGGGCCGTGAGGCGAGGCGCCCCGGCCTACAGAAGAAGCGACGCCCAGAGCGGTGACGAGCAACTGTGGCAACGCGAAGTAGGCAACACCATGCCTTACTTGGCGATGGCGTATCTGATGACCGATGACAAGGCGTATCTCGATGCGGCAAAGCAGTGGGCTTTGACCTCGTGCGGCTACCCCACCTGGGGCTACGGCTCATACGATGGCAAGGACCTGGCGACAGGGCATCAACTCTTCGGCCTGGCAATTATCTACGATTGGTGCTATCACGACCTGGACGAAGCAAGCAGGCAACGCATTCGAGAGACCCTCATCAACCGTGCCTCAGCCATGTTCCAGGCAGCGGCAACGAGCAACACCTACTGGTATCACTCCTATCTGCAGAATCATCTCTGGGTCAACGTTTGCGGCTTGGGGGCGGCCGGCTTCGCCCTATTCGACGAGGCCCAAGAGGCTCGTCGATGGATCGGCCTGGCATCGGACAAGTTCCGACGCACCATGGAGGCACTCGGTCAGGATGGCGCCAGTCACGAGGGGGTCGGGTATTGGGAGTATGGGGCCGAGTACATGCTCAAGTTCATGCACCTGGCAAAGGATCTGCTGGGCGTCGATCTCTATGATCGTCCGTGGTGGCGAAACACTGCCCTGTACTGCCAGTACCTGTCGCTTCCCACGGAAGCCTGGACACGCCGCAATTGCATCGTGGATCTGGCGGATTGTCCGCGTACGCACTGGTACGGGCCCGACCACACTCTTCGTGCCCTTGCACGGCAGTACCACGACGGTCATGCCCAGTGGCTTGCCGAGCAAATCGACAAGGCCAATGTCGATGCCCCCAGCGCACGCTGGCTCAATCTGATCTGGTACGACCCGACGGTGCAGGCCTTGCCGGCAGGGACCTTGCCTACGCTTCACCATTTCGAGGACATGGGACTGGTCTCAGCCAGGACAGGCTGGGACGGCCACGAGAGTCTGGTCGTCTTCAAGTGCGGTCCCTTCATCGGCCACAAAGCCGTCAGCGAATTCTCTTACGATCCGGGCGGCGGTCACGTCCACCCGGACGTCGGACATTTCGTGCTCTTCGCCAACGGTCAATGGCTCATCCGGGACGACGGCTACCAGGACAAATGGACGGACCAGCACAACACGCTGCTGATCGATGGCACTGGCCAACTCGGGGAGGGCCACACCTGGTTCGATGGGACCCAATGCCTCATGTCGAAGTCCAGGCCGCGAGTCGTCTGTGCAAGCCCCGGCGCCAAACTTGACCATGTCGCCGGGGATGCGACAGAGGCGTATCCGAAGCAATCGGGACTGGAACGCTTCGTGCGTCATCTGCTATTTGTAAAGCCGGATGTGCTGATCGTGATCGACGATATCGTACTGGATAGAACCGCAGACCTTGAGCTTCGCCTGCACACCGAAAGCAGCGACTGCCGAGAGGTTGACGGAGGTTATCTCGTGGCAGCTGGCCAGACGGTCTTGCGTGTGGGGCTCTTGACGCGGGACAACGTCAAGATGGACGCGGCAAACCTGCCAGCCCGCGGCAGCCATAGCAAAGGCGCCAACCTCTTCACGATACGGTTCACAAACCATGATGCGCGTTGGCGAAACGCTGTTGCCCTGTCTTGGGCGACTGCCGGTGCAGAGGCCAAGCGTGTCGGCTTTTCCAAGGATGAGCAAGCATGGACGTTTTCCATTGCAGGTAAGAAGTTGCTCTTTGACTGGGAACAAGGGCAAGCTGTTTTGCAGAGGTGAGTATGCAGGAGTGCCATCCATGGACTCGAGTAGGAAATCCCAGGTGATAAACACCATGCGCGTTGCAGCCGTGGTGTTGGTCGCGGCATTCCTGTCTCCGATTCAGGCTGTTGCCGGGACTGGCGACACGAATTGGACGAGCAAGAGCAAGTATGGGTTCTTCCTGCACTATCAGTACCGGATTCTTCTGGGCTACTCGATCAGAATTAAACCGATTTCCCGAATCCGTCGCAAATGACTGCGGAGGGGTGAAACCGGTTCATGGACGGGTTCGATGTCAAGGGTTCTGCTCAGCAGATGGCCGAGACAAAGGTCGGGTGGGTCATCTTTTGCATCGGCGATCACTACTTCACATGGCTTTGTACCCCCAATAAGGCATTTTGTGGCATGGCAAGATCTATTGTGGCAACGTCTACCACGGCCGGGGTGACGACGCTCAGTTCAGCGATCAGGAGTTGATCGACCGGATCAGCGCGTACCACAGCCAGGGCGGCGACTGCACGCTCGATTGGCCTTTCGATCCCAAAATGGGGCTGCTCAAGAGCCGCCAGATGGGAACGAGCGGTCCCCGTCCGGCGAAGAACGCTGTCGTCGAGGTCGGTTTGACCATGGAGGTTCCGCCGTTGTCCGTCGACAAGCTGCCTTGCGAGCATACGCATACGATCAAGCTGACGTAGATAGAGGGAATGTCTGCCACGATGAATGCGCGGAGCTACAGGTAGAGGTGTGAAGCTGTGACGCAACTCCAGCAAAAGTGGAAGTCATTGGAATCGGAGACGGCGCACTGGTATCATAGGATGTATGTCGCGCAAGGAAACAGTCTATGAAGCCAAATGGGAAACCCCAGATGAATATGAACCCGCATAATAAGATGGGACAGTGCATTGCAGTGCTGGCCCTGCTGGTTGCAGCGCAGGGCGTAGCGCATGCTCAGAACGTGGCTCGGTGGTCCTGGCAGGAGCCGCAGGCGAAGGTGCTGCCGACCGGTGATCTGGACTGGGCGCCGAAGGCATTCGAATTCAAGGCGGGCGCGTCGGTTCGCTATATAGACTTCAAATCCGGCAATGACACCAACGACGGCCTCTCGAAGCAGACGCCCTGGAAGCATCACCCCTGGGACCCCGACGCCACCGGCCAAGCGAAAGCCTGCAAGGGCGTGTATACCTACGTCTTCAAACAGGGCGTTGATTATCGAGGTGAGATGAACGCGAATGAATCGGGCACCGTGGACGCTCCCATTATCCTGACTCTGGACCCATCCTGGGGCGAAGGGCCGGCCGTCATCTGCGGCTCGGAGGCGGTGACGGGCTGGAGACAGGGCACTGATAACAACCTTATCCCGGAGCCCCAGAAGGTCTGGTATGTGGACCTCCCCTGGGCCCCACGCAATGTCTGGATGGTCGGCAAGGATGGCACCGTGACACGAATCGCTCTGGCCCGCACGCCGAACTGGACGATTACCGACCTGGACGACATCCAGAGCGAGTGGTGGACGTGGAAGAACCCGGACAAGCCCTTCGACAACTACGCCACGATCAACGGCCAGCGGCGGCATC
>JAFNGF010000002.1 GCA_017885385.1 Planctomycetota bacterium | reverse complement strand
GGCGGATTCACGATGGCGCCATCGGGCAGGTGCATACCCTGCGGATATATCGGGTGCACGGGCCGGTCCACTGCCCGCGCCGGCCCGCGGGCGTCAATGAGCTGGTATTTCAACTTCAGAATCCAAACAGTTTCACCTGGGTATCATCCGGGTTTTTCATCGACTGGCACTGTCACAACATCGACGTTGCCTGCTGGGCTAAGGGCGACTGGCCGGTCTCNNATACACCTTTGCCGACGGCACGAAGCTCTTTGCTTTCTCGCGGCACATGAACGGCTGCTGGGAGACGTACTCGGACTACGCGCACGGCTCCAAGGGATCAGCGGTGATTATGACGAGCCTGGGTGCGCCAAAGCCGAGAATATACAAGAGCCACAACATGGTCCCGCAAGAGCTGGTTTGGGAGTACGGCCAGGAAGATTGCAATCCCTACATAGCCGAGTGGCAGGTGCTTCTGGATGCTATCCGGCAGGATAAGCCGCACAACGAGGCTCGGCGGGCCGGCGAAGCGAACGTAACCGCGTTGATGGGACGGATGGCGGCGCACACCGGCCAGCACATCACCTGGGAGCAGGTGGCCAATTCCGACTTCCAGCTCGTCAAGGACATTGACAACATGACCTTTGACAGCCCCGCCCCCATCCACGAGGGTCCTGACGGCATCTATCCTGCCCCGCAGCCGGGGATATCGAAGGAGTGTTGACAGGGTCAGTAAGATCGACGGCATGGACGATACTTACACATTACCGCCGAAGCTGTTCCTTTTCGTTGTTCCGCCACCAGCGGTCACTTCCGTTTCTTCTTGCTTACGCTTTTCTTGCGCTTCTTCTGTTCTGCGCCTGCCGGAATGCCTGCATCCTGTGGCCGCAGGCTATCGAGCGCTGCCTGAAGTTTGGCACGTTCCGCCTGCTCCTGATGCTCGTCGCTGTCGGGCGGGATATGGATTTCCTGGAACGGGGCATCCTTCATGTCCAAAAGCTCGCCCTGGTTGTTGAGCTTCCAGCGAGCATCGCGGACGTACCACTTTTGGTCTAACTGCACGAAAACCCACTGGCGGAGCTTGACCGGCTGACCCCGCAATTGCGGCGCGAAGCTTCGGCCATCTATAGTGACGCCTTCCGGTAATTTGGCGCCGGCCAGTTCGGCAAAGGTAGGAAAGAAATCGCTGAAGTCCACCAGGTCTTTCAAAACCTGCCCGGCGGGCGTGGTGCCTTTCCAGTTGACGATCAGCGGCACGCGGCTGCCGCCCTCTTTCATGTCCCCTTTGGCGCCGTCAATGGCCCGGCTGTGGAGCGTGCCCCCGCTGCGGCCGCCCTTGCTGCCTGAGGCCTGGGGCGTGCAACCGTTGTCGCCGGTGAAAACGATCAGCGTCTTCTCACGAAGATTTATGCTGTCCAACTCCGCGACCAGTTTGCCGACCAGCTTGTCAAGGTAAGCGATGTTGTCGGCATAGTGGTTTGCACCCTCAGCCGGGCTGTCAGGGGTACGAAGGATGGGGCCATGAATCAGCGGCGTCGGATAGTAAATGAAGAACGGCTGGTCCTGATGCCGGCGGATGAAGTCTACGACGAACTCGTGAAGCAGGTCAGGCCCGTATTTGCCTTGGGCGTCGGACAGCGGCTGACCGTTCTCGTTGTAGGCAGGGTCCCAGTAGCGCTCCCCTTTGGTCCCGCCAACGCCCCAGATCAGGAACTCATCGAAGCCCCATCGCTGTGCGTCCTGCTTGGTGGTGAAGTAGCTTAGTTGCCTCCATTTTCCGGCCACAGCCGTGGCGTAGCCAGCCTGTTTCATGACCTTGGCGATGCACACTTCTTTGTCTGGTTGGGCCTGGGCACCCGAACCATTGTTCACCACGCCCGTGCGGAAGGGATACCGGCCCGTCATGCAAACCGCCCGCGACGGTGCGCACAGCGGCATGGAAAAACAGTGCTCGAACCGCACGCCCGTCCGCGCGAGCGCATCGAGATTCGGGGTTTTGAACCTGTCGCTGCCATAGCAGCCCACGCCCCCGATCCCATAATCGTCGGCAAAGATGAAGATGATGTTTGGTTTCTTGCCCCGCTGCGCGGCCACAGGCCGGACTCTTGCTAACATTGCTGCCGCTGCAAGTGATCCGCTCCACTTCAGAAAATTGCGTCTGTTCACAATTGTCCACTCCTCATATCCAGTCCCTGCATGTGACTTGACGTTCTCATTTACGCTGCACAAAGACACTCCTGCTGCGTAAATACCCTCAGTATATCAAAACAACGTCTCAATTTCCACGGTCCGAAATGCGATTTGCACAGAAAATACAGCATCTATTCTTGGCTGAGGGTCCTTCTTAATGAGCCGCTCTTGACGAGCCACGGGGCGGGAGGCTGCAATGAAGCCTATGGTATTGACCTTATTTTTAAGCTCATACGGACAGAGAGCACCAGCAGCATGGAACCGGGCACGACAGCAGTGTGGTCGCAGCGAGCCGGCCCGGCGAAAATGCAGACGGGGTCGGCATCCGGTGTCTATTTACCGTAACCTGGATCTCATTCAGTCCGCCGCCGATGCCCCAGTATTTCGTGATAACCACCCTGACGAACGTGGCGTCGCAAACATTCTCGAAGGTCACATCTTGCCATCCGTCTCCAAATGGCACCGTGACACCAGGTTCCAGCATACCGAGGAACGATGGTGTGTATCGGCTGAACCACTCGGGAATTACAAAGGCTTGTTTGAACGGACGGTCATACACCTTCCCGAATAAGCCTTGTTCGGTCGCCAGTAGCTTGTGGTCGGAGTCATAGAGCTCGACGCGAAAGCTATGGGCGGCGTCATGCGAATCTGTGATGATCATGCTGGGGGCAAACGGCTCGCCTTCTGTCTCGATTCCACTTTCTGCGATTTGGTATTGATGCCACGGGAAGTGCCACGACATGCCCGATATGGTTCCGAGGATTTCGTGCTTGCCGCTGAGAAGCAGATCGCCGTGCGGAAGCTCTGTTGGTTTGCTGGACATGATCCCAAGCCGTATCGGCTCGAAGGCTGAGATTTTATTATCGCAGGGGGCGCGGCCCACTGCAACATCGCCTCTCGCCGCGAACCATTGCGAGTCCGCTGGGCCAAACGTGTCTGCTGGCTCAGAAGAAGGAGGACACTGTAGTAAGGAGGACATCGCAATTGCTGACATATTGTGGAGGAGAATCTGAATGTCTAAGAAAGCAGTACTAAGTTTGCTAGTTTGTTGTTTACTGGCAGTTGCTGCCTCGGCCGGTCCTACTTACCAGGTCAACATTACCCGGATGGCGGGCTATTACACCGGTTCGGGCGGAGAGTTCACGCTCAGCCCGACCGCCGCCAGCAATCCCATACCGGGTAATCCTGGCCCTTGGCAGACTTTCTGTATGGAGACAAATGAGTACATAATGCCTCCTTACACCGCGTACATGGATATCGACACCTACGCGGTCGGCGGTCAGGACCTTGACCTGAACGGCGATGGTATCAAAGATGCAGATAGTCTCGATCCGAGAACCGCTTACCTATACACAAAGTTCCTGAACAAGACGCTCATTGATTACGACTACACACCTGGTGGTACGCGTTCGGCATCAGCCGGTGCTCTCCAAAACGCCATATGGTTCATCGAAAATGAAATCGGTTCGGTGAGCGGGCAGGCGCAAATTTGGGTCAACAAAGCCACCGATGAGGTCAATAGCGGTAGATGGTTGGGCTTGAGTAGTGTCCGAGTGGCCAATCTATACACTATGAGCATTAGGACGGAGCAACAAAGCCACTTGATTGCCGTCCCCGCTCCGGGTGCGATCTTGCTCGGCGGTATTGGCGTCGGCCTTGTCGGCTGGCTGAGAAGACGCAGGACACTGTAGCCCGTCTCTCGAGCCGCGCCCCGGTCACGAGAATGTAGCGCAGGCCTCCCACCGGGCTGCCTGTGAGCTTGTAAGATTTCCCTTTTCCTTACGGAGGGCTGTAAGCATCCAGCTTGCAGCCCATTTTTTGTTGGCTTTGAGAAACTACGCTTTCTGTAGCAATCTGGCGCGGTCAAAAAGAGCCAATGATTGTCACTTATGCGAGCATCCGCTATCGGGCGGCAGATCAGAATGGGGTCGCGCATGCTCCTGCCCCTGCTTTCGCAGGGGCAAGCCTGTCCCCGCGGAAGCGGGGATACGTGTTTAACCAAGTTTGGACACGCCCATCCCCAAGCTTGTGCTCGCGAAAGCGGGCACTGCGCTTGGGGCTGCCACACGCATGTTCCTGCCCTATCGGGTGGCCCTCCCCTGTGCGCGTAGGTGCAGGGCTTGAGGGTGCCACACGTCCCGTATCACTCGCATCGGGTGGCATCCTCAATCCGCCCCCGCGTCTTCTTGTCGAAGACAATGACGCCAGCCATCCCTTGCGGGAGAGCGGGGGCGGATTGGGGATGGTTTTTCGCCCAGCTAAACACATCCCCCCACAGGGGCACAAGCCCGCCACACGGCGGGCGACAATTCGGAGCGGTTTTTCTCGCAAGGTTCTCACGTGATAGCCTGCCCCGAGCGAAGTCGAGGGGTCAGCTACAAAGTGATCCCTCGACCGGGCTCGGGACGAAAATTGCGCAAAAAGCAGCAAGAACAGTAGAAGTGCCGGCCTGAATGTGTTAAAATAGGACGGTAGGGTATGCTCCGCATACCGCCAAATTGGCCAAATGGTATGCAGAAATCTGCATACCCTATACAGTCTATATGGAGAATCTGGCCACTCCGCCTACGGCGGATTGAAGAAAGGACCGGACAATTATGAAAGAATCCCTCGACTTCGCTCGGGACAGGCTACGGCGGTCCGCCTGCGGCGGATTGGTGATGATTTGCGCAGTCGTCTTGTGTGCCACACGACCCGGCATGGGACTTGTGGTGAGCGAGGTAATGTATCACCCGGTCGACCAGAATGAGGCGCTCGAATTCATTGAGCTATACAACAACCGGGCCGTGTCCGAAGACGTCAGCGGCTATGAGTTTACGAGCGGCATCGAGTATAAGTTCCAGCCTGGAACGGTCATCGGTCCCAAGGCGTACCTTGTGGTTGCACGCGATCCGAACGCCATGGCGGCGGCGTACCCCGATCTCTCGACTTCGCTCGGGACAGGCTTGGGCGGGGGCGTGCACGGTCCCTTCACCGGCCGGCTAAGCAACGATGGCGAGCGGATCGATCTATCCAACGCCAACGGCGCAATCGTTATCTCGATCCGGTATAGCGACGAGGCACCCTGGCCGGCGTCGCCCGACGGGACGGGGCACTCGTTGATTCTGGCCAAGCTGGGCGGCGACCCGGAAGAAGCGTCCACCTGGTCGCCCAGCACGTATATCGGCGGCACGCCAGGCGGCCCGGACCAGGTCCAGGTCGGGCCAAAAGACCCCACTGTGGTGATCCTCGTAGACGTGGGCCACGCCGGAAGGTATTTCAAGGGGACCAAGGAGCCATCGCCGAGCCTTATCAATATCGGGCAAGCAACGACGGCCTGGACAGAACTGCAGTTCAACGACGACCCCAGCACAACCACATGGCGCGACGGTCCCAGCGGTTATGGATACAGCACCAATGCCGGCGAGTTACCCCTCCTCAAGACCGAGCTGAACGACATGAGCGGAAGCTATATTTCCCTGTATGCGCGCCTGCGGTTCACGCTGACGGCGGAGCAGATTGCCTCCTTCTCCCAGTTACTGGCCGAGGTCTATTACGATGACGATTACGTGCTGTATCTGAACGGCACGCGCGTGGCGGACTCCGGCGGACTCTCCGGCAATCCGCCCCCATACAACGCAGGCAGGGGCACAGGCTGGGAACCACCGGTCGCCAACGTGGACCTGAGCAATCGGATGAACCTGCTTGTTCCCGGCACAAACGTCCTGGCCATCCAGGCCCACAATAATGCGATATCCGGCAGTTCGGACTGTTTTGGAGTTCCGCTGCTCCGCGGTATAGTGAAGGAAGAACCAGGCGGCGGCGATGACCCGCGCGCCCGCGTGGTTATCAACGAGCTGCTGGCCAATAGCGACGCCCCGCCCGGCACCGACTGGCTCGAACTGTATAACCCAGGCCCGACCGCGGTCGATCTGAGCAATGTTTATCTCAGTGACGACCGGCTCGACCTGCTCCAGTATAAGATTCCGGACGGGATTGTGCTCCAGCCGGGCGAGTTTTGGGCCGTCCGCCAGAGCACCCCGCCCGACGGTTTTGGCTTCGGGCTGGACTTCTCCGGCGAGACAGTTTATGTGACGGCGGCCACGAATGACGTGGTGCCAAAGCCAGTTCGTGTCCTGGATGCGCTGCGCTATGGGGCAACGGGGCCGGACGTAACCTTTGGCCGATTCCCGGACGGCTCCGACCACCTCGGTTTTCTAACGTCGGCGACCTTCAACGCACCAAACGTCCAGCCGGCGGTCGGCGACATTGTGATCAACGAGATTATGTACAACCACATTACACGCGACGATCGCTACGAGTATGTGGAGCTATACAACCGGGGCAATAGCACGGTCCCGCTGGGCGGATGGGCCTTTACCGAGGGCATCAGCTACCAGTTCGGCCAGGCCGTTAAGATGTCACCCGGCTCGTATCTTGTTGTAGCCAAGGACCCGAACCTGCTGCCGAGCGTGTACGGCAACCTGGTCATCGGCTCGAATCTGGTCGGGCCGTACACAGGGCGTCTGGATGATCACAGCGAGCGTATTCGGCTGTCGTATCCGCTCAAGCAGGTCAATCCGGATACCGGCCAGCTCGAAACGTACTTTGTCACGGCGGACGAATTGACCTATTACGACGGCGGGCGATGGCTGAGCTGGGCTGATGGCGAAGGAGCCAGCCTGGAGCTGAGTGACCCGCGCAGCAACAACGACATGCCCGACGCCTGGGCCGACAGCAACGAGACTGCCAAGACCGCCTGGCAGCAATTCTCATTCACCATTAACAGCAATGATTCTTACTACACCCACGATCAGGTCACAGTCTTCGATCTGATACTGCTCAACCGGGGCGAGATACTTCTGGACGACCTGGAGCTAATCATCGGCGGCTCCAACCGCCTGAGCAATAACGGCTTCGAGAACGGCGAGTCTGGCTGGCGACTTCTCGGCAATCATACTCGCTCGTTCGTGACCACCGACGATCGTCATTCCGGCTCTCGGTCGTTGCATCTAATTGCGACCGGTCACGGCGATCCTGGCGCCAACCGCATCAACCAGTCGATTGCCGGTGTTACAGCCGGCACGGTGACATTCCGCGGCTGGGCCAAGTGGCTGCGGGGAAGCCGATTCCTCCTGCTGCGGGTGACGCGGGCAAACGCGCCCGTGATGCCGCCGCGACCGGCGTACGCCTTCGAGCTTAGCACGCCGCTGAACCTGGGCACGCCGGGAGTGCAAAATACGGCGTTTGTGCCCAACCGCGGGCCCGACATCTTAGAGGTCCGACACACGCCCATCCTGCCTGCCGGCAGTGAGCTGATCGTCGTGACATCCCGCGTCATCGACAGCGACGGTGTGGCGTTGGTTATGCTGTACTATCGATCTGAAGGGACCGCCGCGTTCACCGTCGCGCCCATGGTTGATAACGCATCCGGCGGCGACCTGGTCGCCGGCGACGGCATTTTTACCGCTACGATTCCGGGCGCCTCCGCAGGCACAATGCGGGCGTTCTACATCGAGGCATCCGATGGCTCGGTATCTACGCGGTTTCCCACGGTGCTTGAACCCTCAGCCGATGTGCCCAACCGAACCTGCCTGGTCCGCGTAGGCGATACGCTGGTTAACACCCGCTTTGCTGCCTACCGCGTATGGCTGTCCAATGACGTTATCAATACGTTTCGGTCGCGTCCCAATCTCTCCAACGAGCTGATGGATTGTACTTTTGTCTACAACAACACCGAGGTCTTCTACAACTGCGGGATCCGCTACCGCGGCAGCCCGTTTATCCGCAGCGGTTCCGGCCGAGATCCCCGCGACCGCTACGGCTTCCGGCTCAATTTCAATGCGGACCAGAGATTCCGCGGCCAGGAGGAGATCAATCTCGACAACACCGAAGGCGGCAACCGGGGGCCGCTGCAGGAGGGGGCATCGTACTGGTTCTATAGGCAAATGGGCCTACAATTTTCAATGCAGGAGTTCTTACGCCTGGTTATCAACGGCAACAACCATGCCAACTACGAGGACGTCCAGAACATCGAGGGCAACTACATTGATATGTGGTTCCCGGACGATGCCGACGGCTATATTCACAAGATAGACGATTACTTTGAGTACTCCGCCGACGGCACGGGTTTCTCCAACATCGATGAAGGGCTGCACTACGACTCCCGCCACCCCCTGCTCAAGGAGACCTATCGGTGGCATTTTGAGAAGCGCGGGCATCGCGAGGACGACAACTGGGATCATTTCTTCGGTTTGGCCAAGGCGATGAACACCTCATCGAGCAGCCCGAATTACGAGCAGGCTATCGAATCGGTCATCCATCCTGAACATTTCGCCCGGGTTCTGGCGATTCGCCACGCAGTCGGAGACTGGGATAGTTACGGATACCGCCGGGGAAAGAACAACTACTTTTACTACGCCCCGCTGGAGGACAAGTGGTACCTGCTGCCCTGGGACATCGACTTTACGCTCGGCTCGGGCGATGGAGCCAGCACGAGCCTGTTCTCCATCGGCGGCCAATTCCCGGAGGTTACCCAGTTCCTGAACTACCCCAAATATCGGCGGATGTACCTGCAGGCGTTTGCAGAGCTGGCTAACGGCCCGTGGCAGACGTCTTATGGCACGGCCAACCCGCCGACGGCCTTCGATCAGTTTCTGGACGATGCCGCCAACGCCCTCATAGCCGATGGGGGCGACGCCGGCAGACGGGACGGAATCAAACAGTTCGTGCGCGACCGTCGGGCCTACATCCTGACGCAGATTCCATCGATGGTCTTCGTGATCGTGACCAATAACGGAGATGACTTCTGCACATCGACTCCGACGGTAACGATCGTGGGCCTTGCGCCGCTGGAAGTGGCGGGGATTTCGGTCAACGGCACGCCCCTACCCGCGCAATTCTCGGGCAACAATGTATTCACAGTGAATGTCCCGCTCGCGGTGGGGCCGAATCTGCTTACCGTTGTGGGACTTAACGGTGTGGGCAATCCCGTGGCAGGAGCGACAGACTCCATAACGGTAACTCGCGTACCAGCTTGCGCGCTTACCTCGATAACGCCGAACCCCGTGTGCAACAATAGTACGGCACACCTGGCCATCCGTGGAAGCGGCTTTGTGCCAGGGTCGACACCCACCGTTGCGCTGACCAGCGCCTCCGAAGAAATCGGCTTTGACGCCCTTTACGTCCAGTATAGCCAGGCGTTTGATCGGATTGAAGCGGCGACACTGCTGCTGGACGACCCCTCGCGCGGGGTCGGCGACCCGGTCCACGCCGTCCATCAGGTGATCAACCTGCTCACGACCAGCGACGACGGAGTCTTCTCGCCAAGTGACCGGTTCGCGCCGCCGTTTGGGTCGGGCGACCCATCCAACTTCGCTGCGCGCTTTACCGGGTACATCTACGCCCCCTCACCGGGAGTGCGGTACTTCGGCGTCAACAGCGATGACGGATTCAGTTTGTGGATCGACGGCAAGCTCGTCGGGCAGTACGCGGACCCGCGCGGCCCGGCGACTACCGATTGCCTGCAGAACCTAACCGCCGGCACGATGACCTTCAACTTCCCCGCTGCGGGGACCTACTATATGGTCCTCGACTTCTATGAGAACAGCGGCGGAGAAGAAATCGAGCTCTTTCAGACCAGCTCAACCGGCGGCGATCAGCGGCTGATCAACGTCAACGCCGAGCTGGTCGTGTTCAGGGATGATGTTAAGAGGATTGACGCGACGAGCGTTATTGTGGTGGACGCCAATACGATCACCTGCAATGTTGACCTAAAGGGCGCCGAGCCTGGCACGTGGAACGTGATCATGACACCCCCGTGCGGTGAGACGTCGCGATGCATTCTCGATGATGGGCTACGGATAGTCGCCTGCAGCTACGACTTCAATCACGATTCACAGATCAACCTTTTTGACTTGGCGCAACTGGCCAACAAGTGGCAAGAGGCGTGTTCAGAACCACTCTGGTGTGCCGGCATTGACCTGGACCGCAGCGGACGTGTCAGCATTGGTGATCTTGCGATTTTTGCCCAGGCGTGGCTTCTGGCCGCCAACCCGCCGTAGGCCCCGCGTCTTCTGCCGAAGGCAGAAACGGGGCCGAATCGAGGGCGGACTGCTATCGCCGGGATTGAATACGACCCATTCTGCCCGACCCGGGTCAAGTTGCAGACGCAGCACCGATGCTTCGACATCATCGCGCAACACGGTGATGCCGGAGGCGCCGGCGGAGGCTTCAGGGTCTCCGCCGCGATAGTTGGCCTTGGCCCCCGGGTTGTTGGTGTCGGGGCGGGGAGGCCACGGTGGATGGGGATAATACACCTGCGTGAACACCAACTGCCGCCCCGGCTGCCCAGTTCCCTCCCAGACGTCGCGGACCTGGGCCAGGCAGACTTCGGTGCGAGGATCCAGTGTGAAGCGGTCAACCACTTGCAGGCGACAGTCGTCCCGCGGTGAGAACCACACGAGAGAACCCGTAGAAAATATGGAACGACCGGTTCTTGATGAAGACAAACTCGCGCTCATAGATCACCGGCAGGCCATCCACGTTGTCCACCCTGCCCCTAGCAAACGTGGCCAGCGCCGTTAGGTGTCCCTAAGGGAGGGCGTATCCTCGAAATAGGTCACTTCGAAATGGTCCTTTACGTCCGGAATGACACCGGGGAGACTTTCCATTCGCCGGAGAAGACCCCGCCATAGTGATGACGGGGTTAACCAGGGCGATAACGCCGCCTGGCCGCACCATAGGCGCTCGAACGATCTCTCATCGGCTTTCTTCTGGTTTCCGCGGCCAACTCGCAAAAACCTCGAACACTACAGAATCGGATAAACACCCTCAAACACAACCACCATAAGTGTAGAGCAAAAGTGTAGCCCTGGTTTGGTTATCCGCTCATTTGCCCCGATTTTCCATGGCTCGTCTGGCTTGCCGACAGGAACCCTGGCTTGAGAATTTCCTGCCGCAGGGCGTACCGCTCCCTACTAATCTTCACCGCATGCTCCCTGGCTCCCACAGGCCTTCTCCATCATCAGAATCGTTTCGAACGCCTCCACGTACACATGATTGAACGCTTGATGCCTCCCTCTTAGCATCTGAATGGTACGTTTTCCTGTTTCACTGATGCTTGATTTGCCAAACGATCGTGTTGATCCCCTTCTTAAGGTCTGCGAGTGGGCCAGCGATTGGCTGTGTATGTTTCTTCTCGTTGATGTCGGCGTTCACTTCAATAGGGTTTCCGTAACGGTCCTCAATCGTTTGACCGACGGTCGGAAAGACACCGACCAGCTCAGCATTGACCTGCGGCCCTTTCACATGGAACGGCGCATCATTCATGGAGAACGCGATCGTGGCTCCTCGTGGATGATCTTTGATCGTCAATCCCGCGACATAAAGGGCGACCACGCTGTTCTCATCGCCGAAGGAGCTTTTCTTCGCCCCCTCCAGAAAGACGTTGTAATCCGATGCATAGCCTGGGGCCGTTTTGACTTGGTCGAGTCCCCATCGGACAAAGATGTTGTTAAACCACTTGTCATCTTGAGCGGTGCCTGATTTGCGTCCAGCCGCTTTTGTTGTATGCGGCTTGTAATACTCAGAACGGCGTTCGGTATCGGGGCTGTACTCGTACCCGCAATCGACAAACAGATTGTGCGCGAACACGGTAGCCTCGGAATTACTCCTAATTGGCTGGCCGATGAGGACGTTGTTATCGACAAGAATGGGACCATGGTTCATTTCCAGGAAAACGGTGGCCGCTTCGGTGTTGTAGATGACATTGCCCGTAATCCGGATTCCTTGGTTACCGAAGTCGATCCAGATCCCAAAAGCACCTTGCTCTTGTCGAAACACGCCGCGGATGAGATTGCCGCTAATTACAGTATCCACGCTATTATGAAACTTGATTGCCGCGGTTTCCCAACCGCCAAACTCCCTCCGGTAATTGGTGTCTTCGATGAGGTTGCCAGAGATGAGTGAGCGAGTGGCTCCCTTCCGGCCAGCGATGCCTGCTTGTCCGCAGCGCCGGATGACGTTGTTGCGGATGATGTGGTCGCCGTAGGCGTCGATGTTGGTATAGTCTACGCCCGGCGCATGTCCTAGAATGATGCCGACACAACGGGCATTGGTGATCGTGCAATTCTCGATGATCCAGTGCTTTCCCATTCTTGGGCCGACAGCGCCCATTTGCAGGTCCAAAGTCGGCGGTGCCCAGTTTGCAGCGGCGTGCATGAAATGTAAGCCATCGACGGTGATGTATTTCAAGCCGGTGATTTCAGGCATGAAAAGGCTTTCACGAACGTTGATCTCGGTCAGTTCCGTGTTGGGATTTGCCTCGCCGAAGTTCGCCCAGATGCTTGTCACGTTCTCATCCACCTGGCAAAACCAGGTGTGCTCGGCCTTTATCAACTCCTGTGCTGTCTTTCTCTCGTAAAAGGCCTCGCCATTGAGATAGACGTCTCCGCGATGATGCCACTGGCCGTAATTGAGCCAGCCCCCCGAAACCGTCAGCGCGTAGGGATTATATTCACCAAAGAATGAGTTCGGTAGTTCGGCTTTCCAAACGCCACCAGCTTGGTGGGTCCAGGAGGTGATACGCTCGGAACCTTTGATAAGGATTTCCTCGCCGGGCGCCGCTCGGTACGTGATGCGTCTGCCATCATCGGTGCCACCATGGATGGGCTTGACCCATTCGCGATACGTTCCGGCGTGAACGGTGACGGTATCTCCGGGCTGCGCGACGGATGCGGCCTTGTTGATGGTGAGATATGGGCGAGCGTGACTGCCAGAAGCTGAATCGCTGCCGCCTTTTGAGACATGTATTTCACGCGCGGAAATGCCTTCAGATCCAAAGATGACGCCAATGAATACCGCTAGTACCAGAGGCGATCTTCTCATGCTAATGCTCCTTTCGTCAAGCAGGGGCCCGATCTTGCAGCTACTTGCCATTTGACTTCACAACTGGTGCTTCTGCTTGCTGCATGTCCTATTGTACCGTGTGTGGCATCAGGTCTCAATAGCCCTGGCCAGAAAGGCGGGTCATTGAAGAATTGCCGTGGGGACGGAGGTCGGGGCTATTTGCGATGAGACCGGACCTGCCAGTCTACGAGAGCCAGTGTGCGCACGCACGAAACATGCCCCAAAATGGCCCTCCTCGGCACTTGCCTGATTTTAGGCCAGTCTTTGTAAGTGTCTGTCAACACAAATGTAACATCAATCCCCATGAAACGTGGAAACTGCAACTATTAAACTATTTGTTAGCTGGTCATTGGCCCTGCCCCGAGCTCGCAGGCTGTGTCGCAATTACGGGTT
>JAFNGF010000001.1:5273-6409 GCA_017885385.1 Planctomycetota bacterium | reverse complement strand
ATTCAGTACATCACCAATGCCTGGTCCATTCCTGAGGACCTGATGAACTGCGGCATTGCGTACCTGGTCGAACGCCAAAGGGGCCGCGACGCCCGCCCGTATGCCGACGTGATTATCAGGCAATGGGGCGACGGCACTCTGATCTCAGACCGCCGGGGTAGTCACTTCGGCTACCACGCAATCGCCTATGATTGGATTTACGATGCCTTGACGCCTGAGCAGCGCGTGCGGTTCGGCGACGCCCTCGGTTCCTGGCTGCGGTTTTTCACCGACGAGCCTCGAATCCTGCTCAAGTGGGGCCACTGGGAATACAACCAGACCTGGGGACCGATCCATCTAAACATTATGAATTGCCGCGATGCACTCACGCAGAAACTCTTCATCGCGCTGGCGGTTTGGGGTGCAGGCACGAGGTGCGAGGCGGATGCAAAGAGCTTTCTCGACTCCTGGAACAAACGAGTCCCGGCAGAGTGCATACCAGCCTTCAACAGGATGGGCGGAGTCTGGTCGGAATCATACGGCCACGGCGCTTATGGGCCGGTCACTGTGATCCCGTATGCCTTCCACGCGTGGCGCACTGCGACGGGCATAGACCTATTCAAGCAGTTGAAGCCCTGGGGCTATCCGGTGGAAGAACCGCGATGGGCGGCCTTCACGATGATGCCCCACAATGAACGCACGGCCTGGATTGACGATGGGGACGGCTCCCGCCCGGCTGCGTTCGCCCGCGCCGCACCGATGCTCCGTGATGGGCTATCACAGTGGTTCTCCGACCGCGGCCGGGAGTGGCTGCGCGAGCGGTGGCAGCGTGTGGCCTGCTACAATCCCTCGATCCCGCCGATGTCCCCCGATGCGCTTCTGCTGGGCTATCTGTTTGCCGGCGCAGGACATGTCTATGTGCGCAGCGCCTGGAACGATCCCAACGCGACCTGGGCGTTTTTCGGGTGCGGCCCACAATTCGCCGGGCACTCGCGCGATGACGAGGGTCACTTCCTGATCTGCAAACGCGGCGCTCTGGTTTCACGCCAGGGCGGACAAGGTCACAACGATACCGACTACTTCGCAGGTGGCTCGCTGATCTTCAATATTGTTACAATCTTCGACCCCAACGAGAAGTTTCGGCGGGACAAGAACAA
>JAFNGF010000001.1:1110-5223 GCA_017885385.1 Planctomycetota bacterium | reverse complement strand
GGGCTATAGCGACGCCAAGGCCCGCGAAGTGACACGGCAGTTCCTTTACCTGCGTGGTGAACGGGAGTTCTTCATCGTGTTCGACCGGGTGGAGGCGACTCGTCCCGATTTTGCCCGCCATTTCTTTCTCCACATCCCCGACGAGCCGGAGCGGCAGGGAAATTTTCTGACATGGCTCAGTCTGCCTGAAGCTGACGGTGACAGAGAGGTGCTGTCATACGGCCGGTCGCGGATGTTCCTGCACACCCTGCTGCCACAGAAGGCCGAGATCGTTCTCCGGGGCGGCCCCGGCAAGGAAGCCTGGGGTCATCCCCTCGAACCAACGGGCCAATACAACCACATGACCGAAGGGCGACTGAAACCTCCGGCGTGTCCCTGGCGAATCGAGGTCGGTGACCCGGAGAGCGGGTCGCGGACCCTGTTTCTACACGTGTTCGAAATCGCCGACGAGGGTGTTCATCAGCCCACCGCGGTGGAGTTCGCGGCCCCTGCCGGCGTCAACATTGCACAGCGATGGCAGGTGCGCTTTAATCCGAAGGGTACGCTCGGCGGAATGGTGAACGGCAAGCCCCTAACAACGACCATCAAAACCGAAACGCAATATCAATAGACTTATTTACACTTGGAGGCACAGTAAAATTATGAATCGCCGTGAATTTCTTCGAAATGTCGCGCTGGCGACATCCGCGCTGCCGTTGACGATGGCAGCATCGCAACCGCAGTCGCATGCACAGGGCAAGCCTAAAGTCGGCTGCCTGAGCTGGTGTTTCCATGATCTGAGCCCCGCCGCCGACCCCGAGCCGGCCATCGACATCATCGGAGAAATGGGCTTCGACGGCATTGAATTGATCGTGACGGCACGTAGAGACCTCAAGGAGTTCTGGACGGACGCCCGGATCGATCGGCTCAACCAAAAGCTCCAGCGAAACAAATTGCGTGTGTCGCAGTTCGTCCTTTTCCAGCCGGTGGTCGAGGACCTGTCGAGCACGGATCGAGCCGCTCGCGAGCAGGCACTCGCCTACTTCGAGGCGGGCTGCCGAATCGGGAAGAAGCTGGGCGCGCCTATGATCAATATTGTGGCGCCCTGGGCTCGCGAGCTGAAAGGGCCGACGGAGTATCTGCCCCGCTACTACGAGATCGCGAAGCCCAAACCAGGCCAGAAGTATCACATCGACATTGCGGAAGGATTCGATTGGGACCGGGTGTGGAACGCCTACGTGGAGACCACCAAAGCCTGCCTGTTACGGGCAAAAGCCCACGGCCTGAAGTTCTCCATCGAGCAGCACACGCATTGCTTAGTCCCCGATGCGGCGTCGTTCCTGCGGCTGTGGGACCAGATTCGCGACGACGATCTGGGCTACAACCTCGACGCGGGCTGGACGCTGCTCCAGCGGGAATACCCTCCGGTCGCGATCCATAAAGTGGGCAAGCACCTGATGAACGTGCACATGCGCGATATCGACGGCTTGATGCGACAGTTCCCGCCGTTCGGTCGGGGCGTGATGGACATCCAGGCTATTGTCACGGCCTTCAAGCAGGTCGGCTTCAACGGCTTTGCCTCCATCGAGCAGGACCAGCATCCCGGCGACCCCGACATGCGAGAAACCTGCCGCGAGTACCTGCGGATCATGCGGGAGTATATTGGATAACCGAGCTGCTATGAACTACCGTACATCGTGGTTGTTTACCAAGTGCTGTGAGCGTGCACTGCTGATGGTTGTACTAACAGCATACTGGCAAACAACTGCCCAATCAGAAGTTCTCACCAGGCAGATTCGATGGGAGCCTGTCGGCCTGTCCGGCGGCGGTGGTATGTTCACCCCGGCGATTTCGCCAGCCGACCCGAATCTGATGATGCTCAATTGCGATATGAGCGCAGCATACATCTCAGAAGATGGCGGTCGGAACTGGCGCATGATTAATCATGCGCAACTCAGAAGTGACACAAGATGCAAACCGGGCTTCCACCCGTCCGATCCCAATGTTATTTATGCTTCATCAGGTGGGCAGCTACGGGTCAGCCATGACCGCGGCAGGACGTTTGCACCCGTCGGTAATCTCAAGGAGTCCCTCTATGGTGAGATTGCGATCAATCCGCTTGATCCCAACGTCATGCTTGTAGGTACAGGCAACGGTCGATGCTTTTTGTCTCGTGACGCGGGTGCAACATGGACAGCTTGCAACGGACCAGAGGGCCAGATGATAGGATTCCACTTTGACTGCACCAGCAAAGGCCAAACAGTGTTTGCCGCTACAGACAATGGCATCTGGCGGTCCGACGATGGTGGGCAGAGCTGGGCGGAGAAAACCAATGGCCTGCCGTGGAAACAGATACAGGGATTCGCCGGCGGTTCCAATTCGGCCGACAACGTCATCATGGTCTACTGCACGGTGCGCAGCAAAGAGCAGAACGGTCGCTTCACAGGAGGCATCTACTGCTCTGAAGATCGCGGACAGACCTGGCAGCAGGCGATGGGCCCAGGCATCAACACCGAGACAAACAAGGTCGATCAATGGGCCTATGACTCCATCGCCCAGTACCGACAGCTTCTCACGACCGACAGGAACCCACTGACAGTGTATGTCTTGAATACGAGCACCGGATTTCATCCTCCTCATCATGAAACAGTGTATCGCAGCGATAACGGCGGTGAGAGCTGGCGTGCCACCTACTTCCAGGATCCACGTTTCCAACAGTATAACGTGGCTCCCAACTACGTCACCGCCTCCGCGGGCCAGTCGTTCAAGGGAGGGGATACACCTTTCGGAACTGCGATATGCAACAGCGACCCTGACAGACTGATCTTGGTGTGGAGTCAGTCTTACGTCACACACGACGGCGGCAACACATGGTTCAACGGTGATACTTACCCGGCTCCCGGCCAAGAACCCAAGCCCGGCTGCGCTTGGGTATGCAACGGCCTGGTCGTCACCACAACGTGGAACTACTACATTGACCCATTTCAGGCGAACCGCCGCTACATTGCCTATACGGACATTGGTTTTGCGCGTTCGGTTGATAGCGGCCGGACATGGATATGGTGGGATAAGAATTCATGGACCCCGTGGCGAAATACCTGCTACGAGATCGCATTCGACCCAGACATGCCGGGTAAGATGTGGGGCGCATTTTCCGATGTGCACGACATCCCNNGCCGGAAGCGCAGGGCCTGCCGCTGCGGCCGGTGACCTCCATCGTGCTCGACCCCCGCAGCCCCAAGAACACCCGCACGCTCTACGCTGGCCTCTTCATGGAAGGCGTGTACAAATCGACCGATGACGGCAAGACCTGGACGCTGAAGAGAAACGGCCTCGGCCACACGCTGAACATCCGCGTCTCCCGCGTGATTCTGCACAAGGATGGAACGCTCTTTGCGATGATCTGTGCCATGCGTCCCGCCCAGGGAAAGCCGCTCATGAGCGAGGGAGTCGGGCTGTACCGGTCAAGAGACGGCGCCGAGACCTGGAAACAAGTTAATGTCTCTCAGATATTCCTGTATCCCAAGGACTTCACCGTTCATCCTGAGGATAGTAACACCATCCTGGTTGGCGCCTGTGATACAAGCTGGGAGGATAAGTCAGGGGGCCTTTATCGTACTCAAGATGGTGGCAAGACCTGGCGGCGTATCGGCCGTGAAGGACGTCAAACATTTGGCGGGTATTTCCATCCGAAACGCGACGGATGGATCTACATGACCCTCACCGAGGGGGCGCCTGGAGCCGGCCTGTGGCTCACGCGAGATAATGGCCAGACATGGGAGGCCTTTGATGATCTACCCTTCTCAAATATCCAGCGTGTTTCATTTGACCCATCGGACGACGCCGTGATGTTTGTCACCACGTTCGGCGGCAGCGTCTGGCGAGGCCCCGTCGTGCCACACGAAGAGTGAGTATCTCTTCAGGGACAACCCCGGTATAGTGAGCCGGGGTTGCCGATCGCGGGGCTGCCTTCCCGCAGCCAAAACACCCCGCTCCGTCGCCATAGCTAAGGCGCGTCGGCGACTCTGGTCGGATCCACAAACCCAGGATCGCCGCTGAGGCCATGCGGCCCCTGGCGAGCGGACTTCGGCACGCAGAGATTGTAGTCCACCGAGACGTTTTGCGTGCCCTCGT
>JAFNGF010000001.1:0-1087 GCA_017885385.1 Planctomycetota bacterium | reverse complement strand
TTCGCCTTCGCAAGCAGACGTAGCTACGGCGAAGTCTGCTAAGGGGAAGGTCGCTTAAGATGTTGCCGAGAGTAGCCATCGAACCTTTAACTGAGATCGGGACATGCTCGGCTGACCCTCCCAATAGATCTCTCCCTTCCCCAGCACACCGGCACACTCAGACAAGTCGCCGACGCGACAGAGCTTTGGCGACGGCGCGCCACCCTATGTCTCCACCTTCTGGAGTCTCCATAATGGTCAAGGCTGGTCGAACGAATTCCCTTGGAAACTCACTCTCAAGACCGATTCCATGTTTCGCTTGAGCATACTGAAGACGGTCTCAATCTGGCGTTGACTTATTGATCTTGATAGACTATTACCTACGTGGCCCTGTTAGAATACGCAAGGCAGACTTCGCCGTAGCTACGTCTGCTTGCGAAGGCGAATATGATCTTCTTGATGTTTTATCCAGACTGTCTCGAGTTTCAGAATCAACAGATCAAAGGAGAACACGATGAAATACAAAACTATATTCACTGTCGTATCGCTAACCGTTCTGATCTTTGCAATGGCCTGCCAAGCCGAGATCAAAACAGTCGCCGGCCACAACGGCAACGAATCCGCAACCTTCGATTTCAAATTCAAGAACGCTCCCCAGCCGTCCCAGAACGACGCCGCCACCAAAGCAACGTTCACCATCGTGGACGGTCGGCGCGACCGCAACGGCGGCAACCTCGATAAGCTCCACGACGGCAAAGTCCCTACCGAAGAGGACCAGCCATCCGAGAACTTCTTCTTCAATGCAGGTACCGAAGGAGGCCGACTCCTTATCGACCTCGGTGACGCAATCGAAATCAAGCAGGTCAACACGTACTCATGGCATCCCAACACCCGCGGGCCGCAGTTATACAAGCTCTACGCGAGCAATGGCAAGGCCGACGGCTTCAATCAACAGCCCAAAAACGGCACCGACCCGCAAACATGCGGCTGGAAACTGATCGCGAACGTTGACACCCGACCGCAGGAAGGCACGGGCGGCGGCCAGTACGCTGTCAGCATCTCCGATTCCGACGGTACCATCGGCAAGTATCAGTATCTCCTGTTCGAC